>JAKDNC010000027.1 GCA_030452025.1 Nocardioides sp.
GCGCAGTCGATGGTCTCGATGAAGGAGGACATGGCCGGTGCGGCGACCGTCGTACAAGCCCTGCTCCTGATCGCGAAGCTCGGCCTGCCGGTGAAGGTCACCGCCTGGGCGCCGATGGCCGAGAACATGATCTCCGGGTCCGCGATGCGTCCCGGCGACGTGCTCACCATCCGCGGCGGCACGACCGTCGAGGTCACCAACACCGACGCCGAGGGCCGGCTGATCCTGGCCGACGCGCTCGTCCTGGCCGCCGAGGAGAAGCCGGACTCGATCGTCGACATCGCCACGCTGACCGGCGCCATGGTCGTCGCGCTCGGCGAGAAGGTCGCCGGAGTGCTCGGCACCGAGAACGTGGTCGCCGGCCTCGAGTCCGCGGCCGAGTCGGCCGGCGAGGCGGTCTGGCACATGCCGATCCCCGAGGAGATGTCGGGGCGGGTCACGAGCAGCAAGGTCGCCGACATCGCCCAGCACGACTGGGTGCGCTGGGGCGGCGGCCTGTTCGCTGCGGCGTTCCTGCGCGAGTTCACCGACGGAGTGCCGTGGGGCCACCTCGACATCGCCGGTCCCGGCTACAACACCGGTGGCGTCAGCGGCTTCACCACGCCCGGCGGCACGGGCTTCGGTCTGGGCACGCTGGTGGAGTACGTCGGCTCGCAGGCGTAGCCGGTCGGCGTACCTGCTCGTAACTGCGCAATTGCGGCCGTGTGACATGTTTCTGCGCGGAACACATGTCATTCGGCCGCAATTGTGCGACTACGAGCACGCCGGGGCAGTTGCACCACGAAACGTGCCCCTCCCCCGGGCCGGTCATCAACCCGAACCGTCCCACCGTGCGCCCGGACGTGCCGCAGCACGATCGCCAGGCCGAGTCCGTTGCCCGGATCGTGTCCCCCTCCCTCGGAGACGAACCGTTCGAAGATCCGGTCGCGCCGATCAGCTGGAACCCCCTCACCGGCGTCCTCGACGGTGATCAGGACGCCACCTTGTCCGGCTGAAGCGACGGTGACCGCAAGGCAACCACCACCGTGGATCTCAGCGTTCCTGACAAGGTTCGCCACCACTCGCTCGATCC
Organism: Nocardioides sp.; assembly: GCA_030452025.1. Classification (GTDB taxonomy): domain Bacteria; phylum Actinomycetota; class Actinomycetes; order Propionibacteriales; family Nocardioidaceae; genus Nocardioides. The sequence continues at coordinate 1,073 of JAKDNC010000027.1, forward strand.
GGCGTTCGTCGGCAAACACCGATACTTCCTCCTCCACGTGCGCGACGGGGCGTCCGGTCACATGGTCGGCCACCCGACGTGCGAGCGCACCGATCTGCACCCGCTCGACGTCGAGGCCGACGCCCGCATCCACCTGGGAGATCTCGAGAAGGTCCACGACGAGCCTGCGGAAGCCCTCGATCTCCTCAGAGAGGAGGTCCAGCGCCTCACGTGCGGCTGGATCGAGAACCTCGCGGTGCGCCTGGATGACGAACATCGCATTGAGCATGGTGGTGATGGGCGTACGCAGCTCATGACCGACGTCCCCTGCAAACCGGGCGTCGGCGATCACCCGCTGGGAGAGCGCTTCGGCGCTGGCGTTGAACGACTCGGCCAACTCAGCAAGGTCCGGGTCGTCCGCCGCCTCCAGACGCACCGCTGGTTCACCACGAGCGGCTGCCGAAGCGGCCCGGGAGAATGCCACGATCGGCCGCAGCGCCATTCGTCCCGAGAGTGCTCCCATCGCCACGGCAATCACGACGAGACCAAGGGTTCCGCCGGCGAGGCCGATGCCCAGGAGCAGCGCCCGCCGGTCCAAGTCATCGACCGAAGACACCTGGATGTACGACGCGTCCAGTTCGGCGAGCGGGATCATCACGGCCAACAAGTCGGTGTCGTCCACCTCGATCCGGCGGGCGACCAGTTCCTGTGCCTCGGTCATCGGGGTCAACAGTGAGCGCAGCTCAGCCTCGGGGTCCGAGGGGGTCCCGCTCATGTGCCACTCCCGACCTCGCAACACCAGCTGCACTGTCCCGGGGCTCGCTGCGACCCTGCCCATTGCGTCTTCGGGGCTCACGTTCTCCGACAGGTCGAAGGCGACAGCTTGGGCATCCGTGGCAGCCCGGGCAACAGCGACCAACCGATGATGCTCGACCAACCGATCCGAGACCGCTACCCACACCACCACGGCGAGTGTGGTCCCGAGCAGCGCGGCCAGAAATGCCTGGATGAGCATCAGCCGCTTTGCGAGTCCCAGCCGCCTCCACCTCATTGTGAGGAGGAGCCCGCGAGGCGGTACCCCATACCGCGGGCGGTGACCACGTGGACCGGGGCCGCGGGGTCGGTCTCCACCTTGTGTCGCAACCGTCCGATGTGCACGTCCACGAGTCGCTTGTCCCCGTGGTGGCCATATCCCCACACGCGGTCCAGAAGGAACTCCCGGCTGCACACGCCCCCCTCGGCCAGGGCCAGCGCGGCGAGCAGCCGGAACTCGGTCCGGGTGAGCGCCACGGGCTCGCCCTCGCGGAGCAGGACGGCCTCCCCCAACTGGACCTCCAAGGAGCCCACCTTCACGACGTGCACCTGCGGCTCGAGACCGGCGCCAGCCTCGACGCGGCGTAGCAACGCCCTGATCCGCGCACACAACTCGTGCGCGACCACCGGCTTGGTCACGTAGTCGTCCGCTCCGGCCTCGAGTCCGGTGACCACGTCCCGGCTGTCTGCGCGGGCGGTCACCATGATGACCGGCACGTCGCTGTGCGCCCTGATGGATCGGCACACCGAGAAACCGTCGCGATCGGGCAGCATCACGTCCAGGAGGATGACATCAGGCGGACAGCCCGCCAAGCAGGCCAACCCGCGCTCGGCGTCCGGGGCCTCTGCGACGTGGAATCCCTCGACCTCCAAGGCCAGTCGCAGGCCGCGGCGCACACGCAGGTTGTCCTCGACGAGCAACAGGTTCGTCATCTCACATCACAGCCCCGACCGTTCCTCCGCGGCAGCCCTGCTTCTCTTCCGTCCTACTGTCCCAACGGGTCCGTGACCAGAGGTGCGGCGCATCGTTACCGGAACGTGACCCATGCGTCCCGTTCCGGAATGTGACGGGACTGTGAAGAAATCGGCAGGTCTGTGTCGTCGAAGCCGCAGGCTCCTTCTTTCTTGTAAGGAGCACCATGGCCGTCCGGTCGTGGACGCGGCAATCGAGGGAGGCAGCCATGAGAGCGAGGAGAACCCTGTCGGTCACCGTCAGCGTGTGCTTCGCAGCCAGCCTGTTGGCGGCGTGCGGGAGCGGTGGGTCGTCGACGACGAACAACGGTGGCACGCAGGAGACCGACAACGCGGAACGTGGCGGGACCCTGAACATTCTCGGGACCAGCGATGTCGACTACATGGACCCGAACGTCAGCTACTACTCCCTCGGGTACCTCAACCTGCGCATGTGGTCACGGCAGCTGTTCAGCTATCCGTCCGAGGAGGGTCACGTGACTGAGTCGGCCCCCGATCTCGCCACGGAAATTCCCACGAAGGACAACGGCGGGATCAGCGACGACGCGATGACCTACACGATCCACATTCGCGACGGGGTGATGTGGAACAGCTCCCCTGCGCGAGCAGTCGTCGCCCAGGACATCGTCCGGGGCATCGAACGGACCTGCAACCCTTACCAGCCCTTCGGTGGCATCCCCGACTTCGCGACGCTGATCAAGGGATACCAGGGCTTCTGCGATGGTTTCGCGAAGGTCGACCCGACGGCAAAGGCGATGGCCGACTACATCCGGGGCAACGAGATCTCCGGGGTGAAGGCTGTGGACGACACCACGCTGAAGTTCACGCTGAACAGTCCGGCGACGTACTTCGTCGACATGCTTGCCATGCCGGCGTTCTCTGCAGCTCCCGAGGAGTGGCTCGACTACCGACCGGCCAGCTCGGAGCTCGCAGACCACCTGCTCTCCGACGGGGCCTACCAGGTGGAGTCCTGGAACCCCACCAAGGAGATCGTCTACACGCGCAACCCTGCATGGGACCCGGACACGGACCCGCTGCACGCCGCCTACGTCGACAAGATCGTCGTTGACCAGACCGTCGCCCAGGACTCGATCCAGCAGCGCCTCGAGACCGGCACCGACGCCGCTGACATGACCTTTGGCGACGGGCCACCCCAGTCGCAGTTGCCCCGGCTGATGTCCTCGGGTGACGACAACCTGGTGATCGGTGAGACCTCCTCGACCAACCCGTACGTCGTGTTCAACATGGTCTCCCCCAACAACGGCAAGGCACTGCAGGACGTGCAGGTTCGCCAAGCCCTCGAGCAGGCAATGAACCGCGACGACCTGATCCAGGTCCTCGGCGGCCCCAAGTTGAACAACCCGCTGACCCATGTCCTGCCGGAGAGCATCCTCGGTTCGCAGGACATCAGCCCCTATGACTTCGACCCGGACCAGGCGAAGGCAACCTTGGCCAAGGCCGGATACGCCAAGGGGTTGACCCTGAAGTTCCTCTACCGGCCGTCCTCGGATGCCAGCAAGAAGGCATTCCAGACGGTGCAGCAGAACCTCTCCGACATCGGTGTCAAGGTCGAGGGGGTCGAGTCGCCGGACGCGGACTTCTACACCAAATACCTTCAGGTGCCCGACGTGGCGAAGCGAGGGGTGTGGGACCTGGCCCTCAGCGGTTGGGGATCAGACTGGTTCGGCGACGCGGCGCTGAGCTACTTCAAGCCGCTGTTCTACGGCAAGGCCGCGTTCCCGCCGATCGGCAGCAACTTCGGCTTCTACGAGAGCGCCGCGACGAACAAGCTGATCGATCAGGCCGCCTCGGCCAGCACCGAGGATGAGTCATCGAAGCTGTGGGCCGAGGCGGATCAGGCGGTGATGGATGACGCTCCATTCTTCCCGATCACCAACCCGAAGGATGCCAGGTATCACGCCGCGCAGGTCCACAACACCATCTACATGCCGACCTACCAGTCCTTCGACCCCACCAACGTCTGGCTCGAGTCAGGGCATCAGGGCGGTTGAGCCATGTCGCTGCTGGAGGTCCGCAACCTCGCGGTCGCATTCCCCACCCCTGACGGGGTGGTGCGTGCGGTCCGCGGGGTCTCCCTCTCACTGAATCAGGGCAGGACCCTGGCGGTCGTGGGCGAGTCCGGCTCGGGGAAGAGCGTGGCCACCCAGACCCTCACGGGGTTGACCCGGGGCGCCAAGGTGGAGGGCGAAGCATGGTTCGAAGACACTGAACTCCTCACTGCCAGCGACCGCACGCTGCGGCAGATCCGGGGCGCCCGGATCGGCATGATCTTCCAGGACCCGCTCTCCAGCCTGCATCCCTACTACACCGTGGGATGGCAGATCGTGGAGATGATCCGTGCGCACGATCGAACGACATCCCGGACGGCAGCACGGGAGCGGGCCGCCGAGCTCTTGGGCCGCGTCGGCATCCCGCACGCTCAGGAGCGGATCCGGGACTTCCCGCACCAGTTCTCGGGCGGCATGCGGCAGCGCGTGATGATCGCGATGGCGATGGCTCTGGATCCGGCGCTGCTGGTGGCCGACGAACCCACCACAGCATTGGACGTCACCGTGCAGGCGCAGGTGCTGTCGGTGATGCGCGACCTGCAGGACGAGTTCGGGACCGCGATCATCCTGATCACCCATGACCTCGGTGTGGTCGCCCAGATCGCCGACGAGGTGGCGGTGATGTACGCCGGCTCAGTGATGGAGATGGCGAGCCGGAGGCAGCTGTTCTACGAGCCTCACCACCCCTACACGGAGGGACTGCTGGCCTCGCTGCCGACCGCTGGCAATGGGCGCAAGCGCCTCGTTCCGATCGCGGGCAACCCGCCCAGCCTGATCGCGCCACCGCCGGGGTGCCCGTTCGCGCCACGCTGTCCCCATGCTTTCGCGCACTGCTGGGAGGAGGCGCCGCCCCTGCGCGCCGTCTACGGGGACACGGCCCACCAATCTGCCTGTTGGCTCCCCACGGACGTTGCGGGCCGACAGGCCGCGCGCGACCGACTGCGTACCGCCACCGGCGGCGTCCAATGAGTACGTCGGCCGACCAGGGCCCGTTGCTCCAGGTACGGAACGCTCGCAAGCTGTTCCCGGTGCGGACCGGCAAGGTGTTCGGAGAGCGGGAGTACGTCCACGCGGTGGACGGGGTAGACCTCGACGTGATGCCCGGCGAGACCCTCGGCCTGGTCGGGGAGACGGGGTGCGGAAAGTCAACGTTGGCTCGTGCCTCACCCGGCTGCACGACCTGAGCGCAGGCAGCGTCGTCTTCGACGGTCGCGACATCACCACGCTGAGCCGGCGGCAACTGCGCCCGGTACGACGTGACATCCAGATGATCTTCCAGGATCCCTACGGCTCGCTGAATCCAAGGCGTCGTGTCGGCTCGATCATCGGTGACCCGTTCGCCATCCACCGCTCGGGGGCTCGCTCCACCCGCAAGGCGCAGGTGCAGGAGCTGATGGAACGGGTAGGGCTGAACCCGGAGCACTACAACCGGTTCCCAGCCGAGTTCTCCGGTGGCCAGCGGCAGCGGATCGGGGTGGCTCGTGCCCTTGCGCTCAATCCCCGGGTGCTGGTCTGTGACGAGCCGGTGTCGGCACTGGACGTCTCGATCCAGGCCCAGATCATCAACCTGCTGGTGGACCTGCAGGCCGAGTTCGGGCTCACGCTCGTGTTCATCTCCCACGACCTTTCCGTGATCCGGCACGTCAGCGACCGGGTCGCGGTGATGTATCTGGGCCGGATCGTGGAGACCGGGCGCGTGCAGCAGCTCTACGAACTGCCACGGCACCCCTACACGCGGGCGCTGCTGTCCGCACTGCCTGTCGCCGACCCCGACCTGGCCGACAGCCAGAGCGGGATCGTGCTGACCGGCGACGTCCCCTCGCCCGTCTTCCCACCATCGGGGTGCCGCTTCCACACGAGGTGCCCGCGCGCCGAGCAGGACTGCGTCCAGAGCGAGCCGGTCCTCGCGCCCGTGCTCGACGACCTGCCGGACCACGAGACCGCATGTCATCACCCGCTTGCCGTGGGCGAACTCCTCTCGGACTCCCAACCAAGCATCGCGGACACCCAGATCCAGAACAGGACCGACTCTGGAAGGAAGTCGCGATGACAGATCCCCCGCCGACCGAAGTTCACGACGAGCCGTCCGCCGCACCTGAGCACGAGTCGCGCCGTGAGCCGGCAATCACGGCACGCAGTCCCTGGGTGCTGGCCGGGAGAAGGCTGCTGCGCGACCGGGTCGCGATCGTGTGTCTCGTTGTCATCGTGCTCATCGTGCTGCTGGCCGTCTTCGCGCCCCTGGTGGCCAGCATCACCGGACACGGACCCAACCAGCAGTACCGCGACACAGGACTGTCACCGGACGGGCTCCCCCGTGCACCGTCCGGAGAGTTCTGGCTCGGCACCGACTCCCTGGGTCGCGACATTCTGGTGCGGATCGCCTACGGCGCCAGAATCTCCCTCTTGGTCGGAGTGGTGGCCACCGCCCTCACGGTCACGATCGGCGTCGTGGTGGGGCTCGCGGCCGGCTACCTCGGCGGCGTGGTCGACACGATCCTGGCCCGAGTGATCGACGTGGTGCTCTCGGTGCCGTTCCTCCTGGTGGCGATCGCGCTCGTCTCGATCTTCGGAGCCGGGCTGCTCAACACGGTGCTGGTGATCGGGGCATTCAGTTGGGCGTCCATGGCCCGAATCGTGCGGGGACAGGTTCTCTCCCTGCGCGAACGTGAGTTCGTCGAGGCAGCCCGCTCGATGGGTGCCTCGAGTGCGCGGATCATGTTCGTCGACATCCTTCCGAACGTTCTCGCCCAGGTGATCGTTTACACCACGCTGCTGATTCCGGTCGTCATCGTCGTGCAGGCCACGCTCTCCTTCCTGGGCCTGGGTCTGCCGGCCCCGACGGCCGACTGGGGCGGCATGATCAGTGAGGCCCAGAACTACTACACGACCTCGTGGTGGTTCGTGCTCTTTCCCGGCCTGGCCTTGCTGGCCACGACCCTTGCGTTCAACCTGTTCGGCGATGGCGTCCGAGACGCCTTCGACCCGCGCGCCGAGGGCCTGACCCGCGGATGGAAGGGATGAGCGATGCTCTGGTTCCTGCTCCGGCGCACCTTTCTCGGAGCGCTCGTCCTGTGGCTGATCACCATGGGCGTGTTCGCGTTGTTCTTCGTGACCCCGAACAACGTGGCAAGGTCACTGGCCGGTCGGCAGGCCACGCCGGAGACGATCCAGCTCGTCGAGGCGAGACTGGGACTCGACCAGCCGATCTGGAAGCAGTATCTCGACTTCGTGCGCAATGCACTCCACGGCGACCTGGGCTATGACTACTACCACCAGCAGCCCGTCACCGAGATCATCGTCGCGGCCCTGCCGATCACCGTGTCGTTGGCGGTGGGTGCCGCTGTGCTGTGGATGCTGCTGGGGGTGACCAACGGTGTCATCTCGGCGGTGCGCAGTGGTTCCTTCGCCGACCGGGCACTGACCACGTTCGCGCTGTTCTTCTACTCGATGCCGACGTTCCTGCTCGGGCTCCTGCTGCTCTACTTCCTTTATTTCCAGCTCACCCTGTCCGGATATCCATTCTTCCCACCGGGTGGATACGTCCCGTTCACCGACGACCCCTATGAGTGGACCCGACACATGGTCCTGCCGTGGGTGACCCTGGCCCTGGTCCTGGCGGCAACGTACACACGTCTGACTCGCGGCTCGATGCTCGACGTCCTCGGGGAGGACTACATCCGGACCGCCAGATCCAAGGGGCTCCGGGAGAGCCGGGTGGTGGTGGTCCACGGCCTGCGTAGCGCATTGACGCCCGTGGTCACCCAGTTCGGCATCGACCTGGGTCAACTGGTGGGCGGGGTGGTGGTCACCGAGACGGTGTTCAGCATGCCCGGTCTCGGGAAGACGGCGATCGATGCGATCAACCGGCAGGACCTGCCAGTGATCCTCGGCATCGTGCTGTTCGCTTCGGCCGCGGTGGTCGTCGCCAACATTCTCGTCGATCTCGCCTACGCCATGCTGGACCCTCGTGTCCGTCTCCACTGACGCGGAACCGACCGGGGACTACTTGCGTTTCATCCGACTGTTGTAGTCCCGCATCCGCTGCGGCACGCCGACCACGGCCGCGTCGTAGGAGGGCACCTGGTTGCGGTTGGCGAAGTCGTGGGCCCACCGCACCGACGGGACACGGCGACGGGTCCACTCCCCGTCGTGGGCGACCAGCAGCAGGGTCACGTCGCTGACCGCGGTCCGCGGTTCCACGAATCCCTCCACGCCACGCCGTGACGCGACGAACTCGCCCAGATGCTTCTCGTCAGCCGCGTCGGAAGCACGCACGGTGGTCGAACCGGTGCCCTTGCGGTCGCCCTTGGGACGACTCATTCGCGAACCTCGTCGGAATCGGTCAAACAATGCCATAGGGACAGTGTGACGCAAGGGTGGTGTGAACCGGGGAACAGTTAGTGCAAAGATGGGCGTCGTTGTGACATCGAAGGCAGATCGCGAGTGGAGGACAGCGTGACAGAGGCGGCATCGTCTGAGGCCGACAACCAGTTCGACATCGTCATCCTGGGAGCTGGATCGGGCGGATATGCCTGTGCGCTGCGCGCTGCTCAACTGGGGTTGTCGGTGGCGCTGGTCGAGAAGGACAAGCTGGGCGGTACCTGCCTACACGTCGGGTGCATTCCGACCAAGGCACTGCTGCACGCGGCCGAAGTCGCCGAGTCCGCCCGTGAGGCCGAGCAGTACGGCGTCCGCGCGACTCTCGAGGGCATCGACATGGTTGGCGTGAACTCCTACAAGGACGGCGTCGTCTCGCGCCTCTTCAAGGGCCTCGCCGGGCTGATCAAGTCCCGCGGGATCACCGTCGTGGAGGGTGAGGGCACGCTGACCGGGGCGAACACGGTGGAGGTCAACGCGACGACGTACACCGGGAAGAACGTCGTGCTCGCCTCCGGTTCCTTCGCCAAGAGCCTCCCCGGCCTCGAGATCGACGGCACCCGCGTGCTCACCTCCGAGCACGCGCTCCGCCTCGAGGAGGTCCCTTCCTCGGCGATCGTGCTCGGCGGCGGCGTGATCGGGTGCGAGTTCGCCAGTGTCTGGAGATCCTTCGGCGCCGACGTCACCATCGTCGAGGCGCTCCCCCGTCTCGTCGCGGCCGAGGACGCGGACAGCTCCAAGGCTCTCGAGCGTGCCTTCCGCAAGCGCAAGATCAAGGCCCTCACCGACACTCCCTTCGAATCCGTCGAGTCGACAGACTCCGGCGTGAAGGTGAGCGTCAAGGGCGGCAAGGTCATCGAGGCCGACGTACTCCTCGTCGCCGTGGGGCGCGGCCCGACCACCGACGGCCTCGGCTATGAGGAAGCCGGCATCGCGATGGAGCGGGGCTTCGTCCTCGCCGACGAGCGCTGCCGCACCAACGTCGACGGCGTGCGCGCCGTCGGCGACATCGTCCCGGGCCTCCAGCTCGCGCACCGCGGTTTCGCGCAGGGCGTCTTCGTGGCCGAGGACATCGCCGGGCTCAACCCGGCGCCGATCGACGAGGCCGGCATCCCCCGGGTGACCTACTCCGACCCAGAGATCGCCTCTGTCGGTCTTGACGAGGAGACGGCCCGCGAGGTGCATGGCGAGGTGGAGACCCTCACCTACGACCTGGGCGGAAACGGCAAGAGCCAGATCCTGAAGACCCAGGGCTTCGTGAAGCTCGTGCGCGCAAAGGACGGCCCCGTCGTCGGCGTGCACATGGTCGGTGCCCGCGTCGGTGAACTCATCGGCGAAGCGCAGTTGATCTACAACTGGGAGGGGTACGCCGAGGACGTCGCGCCACTCGTGCACGCCCACCCGACGCAGAACGAAGCGCTCGGCGAGGCCCACATGGCCCTGGCCGGAAAGCCGCTGCACGCACATTCGTGAAACCAGACCTGACAGACTGATCCCACAGAAGATTCGAGCGAAGGACACACATGGCCACCGAAGTCACCCTCCCTGAGCTGGGCGAATCCGTCACCGAAGGCACCGTCACCCGCTGGCTCAAGCAGGTCGGCGACCAGGTCGCCGTCGACGACGCCCTGCTTGAGGTCTCGACCGACAAGGTCGACACCGAGATCCCCTCCCCGGTCGCGGGCACCCTGCTCGAGATCAAGGCCAACGAGGACGACACCGTCGAGGTCGGGGGCCTGCTCGCGGTCGTCGGCGACGAGGGTGAGTCCGCCGGGGACTCCGACGAGGCGCCTGCCGAGGAATCGGCCCCGGAAGAGACGCAGGAAGAGACGCAGGACGAGGCGCCGGAAGCTCCTGCCGAAGCGCCGGCGCAGGATGAGTCCGCCCAAGAGGCACCCGCGGCAGCCCCGGCCCAATCGTCCGGAGGCGGAAGCGGCGGCGGCACGTCCGTCACGTTGCCCGAGCTCGGCGAGTCTGTCACCGAGGGCACCGTCACCCGGTGGCTCAAGCAGGTCGGCGACGAGGTCGCCGTCGACGACGCGCTGCTCGAGGTCTCGACCGACAAGGTCGACACCGAGATTCCCTCCCCGGTCGCGGGCACCCTGCTCGAGATGAAGGTCGAAGAGGACGAGACGGTCGAGGTCGGCGCCGAGCTGGCCATCGTCGGGGACGGCTCGGCCGCCCCCACCGGTGACTCAGCCGGTGACTCAGCCGGGGACTCAGCCGGGGAAGCTGCTCCCGCCCAGGCGGAAGCCCCCAAGCAGGAAACTGCCCCGGCGCCCCAGCAGGAAGAAGCACCGAAGGAAGAGCCACCGAAGCAGGAGGCCGCACCGGAGCCCAAGCAGGAAACGGCCCCCGCTGCCCCTGCTGCCGAGGCTCCGAAGCAGGACGCTGCTTCCAGTTCGGTGGCCGAGGGCAACGCCGACGCCGGCTACGTCACCCCGTTGGTCCGCAAGCTCGCGAACCAGCACGGCGTGGACCTCCAAGGCATCACCGGATCCGGAGTCGGTGGCCGGATCCGAAAGCAGGACGTGCTCGACGCCGCCAAGGCTGCGGAGACGCCCACCCCTGCGGCTGCTGCTCCCGCAGCGTCCGCTCCGGCGGCTGCCGCCCCGAGTGCGACCCCGTCGCCGCTGCGCGGCAAGACCGAGCCCATGAGCCGGCTGCGCAAGGTCATCGCCCAGCGGATGACCGAGTCGCTCTCGACGAGCGCCCAGCTCACCCAGGTGATCGAGGTCGACGTCACCAACATCGGTCGTCTCCGCGACCAGGTGAAGGGTGAGTTCCTGGCCCGTGAGGGAGTCAAGCTCTCCTACTTCCCGTTCTTCGCCAAGGCGACGGTCGACGCGCTCAAGGCCCACCCGGCCCTGAACGCCACGATCGACAACGAGAAGATGGAGGTGACCTACTTCGACGTCGAGAACCTCGCCGTCGCGGTGGACACCGAGAAGGGCCTGCTCAGTCCGGTCGTCAAGGACGCCGGTGACCTCAGCGTCTCCGGCCTCGCACGCAAGATCGCGGACGTCGCCGAGCGCACCCGCACCAACAAGGTCAAGCCCGACGAGCTGTCCGGCGGCACCTTCACGCTGACCAACACCGGCAGCGTGGGCGCCCTGTTCGACACCCCGATCATCAACCAGCCACAGGTCGCCATCCTCGGCACGGGCACCGTGGTGAAGCGTCCCGTCGTCATCGACGACCCGAACCTGGGCGAGACGATCGCGGTGCGTCAGATGGCCTACCTGTCGCTGACCTACGACCACCGTCTTGTTGACGGTGCGGACGCGGCCCGCTTCCTCCAGGACGTGAAGCAGCGTCTCGAGGCCGGCCAGTTCGAGGTCTGATGGACCAGCACCACAGCTGAGAGGGTCCGGGGTTCGCCCCGGGCCCTCTCGGCATTTCACTGACCCGGCGTGAAAGTGCATCCGGTCGACACCTGCAGGCCGCCCCCGTCCGTGGCAGGCTGGGGCGCATGAACATCGTCGTCGCCGGAGCCTCAGGCTTCTTGGGCTCCCACCTCGTGGACCACCTTCGCGCTCACGACCACACCGTGACCCGACTGGTACGCCGCCCAGCGGCCGCCGAGGACGAGTCCACCTGGGATCCCCCGGGCGGAACCCTGGACGAAGCGCTGGTGAAGTCCGCCGACGTCGTGATCAACCTCGCCGGATCCCCGCTCCTGGGGAATCCACACTCGAAGAAGTGGGCGGCCGAGTTGGTCAGCAGCCGGATCTCCACCACACGGCTCTTGGCGGAGACGATCGCGGGCTCCGACCACCCTCCGGCATTCCTCGCCGGCAACGGCATCTCGATCTACGGCGACCACGCAGACGACCCGATCGACGAGACGACGACGTCGCTCGGCGATGCGTTCCTCACCGGCGTCACGCAGCTCTGGGAAGCGGCCACCGGACCGGCCCTCGAAGCCGGGGCCCGTGTGTGCGTCCTGCGCACCGCCCCCGTTCTGGACCGCACCAGCCCACCGCTGAAGATGATGCTGCTGCCGTTCAAGGCCGGTCTCGGCGCCCGGATCGGCGACGGTCGGCAGTATTTTCCCGTCATCTCCCTGCGCGACTGGGTCGGCGCGGTCACCCACCTCGTCGAGTCCGACACCGCCAGCGGACCGTTCAACCTCTGCTGCCCCACCACCCCGACCAACGACGAGTTCACCCAGGCACTCGCGCGTGCGTGCGGGCGCCGGGCCCGGCTCGCGGTGCCCTCGTTGGTGATCAAGAAAGCCGCCGGCCCGATGTCTCCGGAGGTGCTCGGCTCGCTGCGCACCGAGCCGGTCGCGTTGCACGACGACGGATTCGAGTTCCACGACACCGACGTCCGCGACGTGCTCGCCACCGCCCTGCGCTCCTGAGGCCGTTATGGCGCTCGGGCCCAAGGTGTCACCGCTGGCCGGCTCTGCGAATCTCGACGACCACCCACGCGCCGTCGAGCAGCTCGAGGGTGACTCGCCGCCGGTCGGCCCGATCCCTGGGCAGGGGCACCGGGTCTCCCCCGCCGATCACCTCCGCGCCCACCAACCGGTCGGTCACGTCCAGGACCACCCGCAACTTGTCGCTGCTGACGACGTCGACCGCGAGCAGCTGCATCCGCATGCCACGCACCTGCAGCGCCCGGTCGGCGTACTCCCGGAGCGCCGCCACGTCGGCTGCGCCGGTCCGGGATCCGGGTCGATAGAGCTCACGGAGCGCATCGACGTCGGAGGCGGCGTAGGCCGCAGCGCGGCGCCGGTCCCACCCGGTCAGGACCGCGACCTCGGGCGAGGACACCACTGGCTCGTCGCTGCTCTCCACGGGCCGACCGCTGGCCGCCGAGTCCCGGTTGTCGGCGAACGTCTGGAACTGCAACACCAGTCCACCCGCGATCGCGGCCACCCCGAGCATGGCGAATACCGCGTAGAGGATGCCTCGAAGGTTCACCCCTCCACTGTCGACCAGTCAGGCCGGGAGCGCATTCCGTTGTCCACAGGCCCGCGAGTAGGGTCGGTGACGTGGCTCTCGAATTCCGCGTCGCCGGCCTCGGTGAGAACGCCGTCGACTACCTCAGCGCGTGGGACTTGCAGCGCGACGTGCATGCCGGCGTCGTGGCCGGCGACCCTGACACCGTGCTCTACCTCGAACACCCTCCGGTCTTCACCGCCGGCAAGCGCACCGACCCACACGAGCGACCGCTCGACCCCGGCGGCGCAGACGTCATCGACGTCGACCGTGGCGGCAAGATCACCTTCCACGGCCCCGGGCAGTTGGTCGGTTACCCGATCGTGCGACTGCCCGGGCATGTCAAGGTCGTCGACTACGTACGCCGCGTCGAGGAGGCCCTGATCCGCGTGTGCGCCGATTTCGGGGTCGAGACCGCTCGCGTGCCCGGACGCAGCGGCGCCTGGCTCCGTGCCGATGACAACGGCCCCGAACGCAAGATCGGCGCCATCGGTCTGCGGGTCTCCAAGGGCGTCACGATGCATGGCTTCGCGCTCAACTGCGATGTCGACCTGGCGTGGTACGACCGCTTCGTGCCGTGTGGGATCTCCGACGCCGGGGTCACCTCGCTGTCCGGGGAGC
>JAKDNC010000542.1 GCA_030452025.1 Nocardioides sp.
CTCGTGGTAGCGCAGGCCGGGCTGCGCTGCCCCATCCACCTCAGCCATCGATCAGGCCAGCGCGCCCTGCAGGCGGGTAAGCCCGCGCTCGCGCCCGAGCAGCTCGAGGGACTCGAACAGCGGCGGCGAGATGCGGCTGCCGGTGACAGCGACGCGGACGGGACCGAAGGCGTTGCGGGGCTTGAGGCCGAGCGCGTCGACGAGCTTCGCGCGCAGGGCCTCCTCGATCGCTGCCGTGCTCCACTCGCCCAACGCCGACAACGCGTCGTACGACGCCTGCACGACCTCACGGCCCTTGTCGTCGAGCAACTTGGCGACATCGGTCTCGTCACGAGTGAAGTCGGCCTCGTCGACGAAGAGGAATCCGAGCAGTCCGGGAGCCTCGGTGAGCTTGTTCATCCGCTCTGCGACCAGAGGCATGGCCAGCTCGAGCATCTTGGCGTCGGCGTCGCTGACAGGGTCGCTGACGACGCCACTGCTCTTCAGCAACGGGACCAACCTGTGGGTGAGGTCATCGAGCGAGAGCATCCTGATGTGGTCGGCGTTGATCGCCTCGGCCTTCTTCAGGTCGAAGCGTGCCGGATTCGGATTCACGTCCCCGATGTCGAACGCCTCGACCATCTCGGGGATGGTGAAGATGTCGCGGTCGGGAGCGATCGCCCAGCCGAGCAGGGCCAGGTAGTTGAGCAGCCCCTCGGGGACGAAGCCGTCCTCGCGGTAGCCGAGCAGGTTGGCCTCGGGGTCACGCTTGGAGAGCTTCTTGTTGCCGTTTCCCATGACATAGGGCAGGTGGCCGAACTCGGGGGTCGCCTTCGCGACGCCGATCTCCTTGAGCGCCTCGTAGAGGGCGATCTGGCGCGGCGTGCTGGAGAGCAGGTCCTCGCCGCGCAGCACGTGGGTGATCTCCATCAGCGCATCGTCGACCGGGTTGACCAAGGTGTAGAGCGGCTGACCGTTGGCCCGACAGATCGCGAAGTCCGGGACGTGCTCGGTCTCGAAGCTGATCCGGCCGCGCACGACGTCGTCGAAGGCGATCTCGCCGTCGGGCATCCGGAAGCGGACGACCGGCTTGCGTCCCTCTGTCCGGAACGCCGCCACCTGCTCGTCACTCAGCTCGCGGCAGAACCCGTCGTAGCCCATGATCTTGGAGCCGGAGGCCTTGCGGCGTGCCTCGACCTCGTCACCTGAGCAGTAGCAGTCGTAGGTGCGCGAGTTGCCGCGCAGCTTCTCGAGAACGTCGGCGTAGATGTCACTGCGCTCGCTCTGACGGTACGGCGCGTGGGGGCCGCCCACCTCGGGACCTTCGTCCCAGTCGAAGCCGAGCCAGTGCATGACCTCGAGCAGGGTCTCGTAGGACTCCTCGCTGTCACGCGAGGCATCGGTGTCCTCGATCCGGAACACGAAGTCGCCTCCGTGGTGGCGGGCGAAGGCCCAGTTGAACAGCGCGGTGCGGGCCAGGCCGACGTGGGGAGACCCCGTCGGCGAGGGGCAGAAACGGACGCGCACCTGCTGGTCGGTCGTATTCAACGCTGTGCTCACCTCTGGGCCACCTTGTTCGTGAGGGTTCCGATGCCGGCGATCGAGACCTCGACCTCGTCACCGGGATCCATGGGCCCGACGCCGTCGGGGGTACCGGTGAGGATGACGTCGCCGGGGAGGAGCGTCATGACCGAGGAGATGTGGGCGATCAGCGACGGGATGTCGAAGATCATGTCGCGGGTGTTGCCGTCCTGCTTCACGTCGCCGTTGAGGTGGGTCTGGATGCGCACCCCGTCGATGAAGGCCTGTGGGTCGAGGTCGGTCTCGATCCACGGCCCGAGCGGGCAGAAGGAGTCGAAGCCCTTGGCCCGGGCGAACTGGACGTCCTTCTTCTGCAGGTCGCGCGCGGTGACGTCGTTGGCGATCGTGTAGCCGTGGATGACGTCGGTGGCCTTCTCGACCGGGACGTCGCGGCAGATCCGGCCGATCACCACGGCGAGCTCGCCCTCGAAGTGGACGTTCTCCGACTGGCGGGGGTAGAAGATCGGGTCGCCCGGACCGGAGACACTGGTGTTGGGCTTGAGGAACATCATCGGCTCCTCGGGCACTTCAGCACCCATCTCGGCCGCATGGGCGGCGTAGTTCCGGCCGATCGCGACGACCTTGCTGCGCGGCAGCACGGGCGCGAGCAGCCGCACGTCCTCGAGCTTGTGCTCCTGGTCGAGGAGCTTGACCCCGACATAGAGCGGATCGCCTGCGAGCGCGACGATCACCGCGTCCTCCTCGGGTTGGCCGAACTCGTCGAGCTCGCCCGTCAGGACGCCGTACAGGGGGTCTTCGCCGGTGGTGAATCTGCAGATACGCACAGCCTGAGCCTATCTGCCCCTCGTGAAGCCATGCATCGGCGCCTGACTACCGTTGGACGGGTGGAGTTCCAGGTTCTCGATGAGTCGACGTGGCGGGCGCGGGCGAGCGCGCACGCGGAGCGTGTCGACGCCTTCATCGAGCCGCACCTGGCCCGGCGGGAGTCGCGGGTCAAGCACCCGGTGCACGACTTCCTGTTCACCTACTACTCCCAGCGCCCGGGCCAGCTGCGTCGCTGGCATCCCGGGTTCGGGGTGAAGCTCGGCGGCGACTGGTCGGCGTACGACGGGTTGAAGGGCTACGCCGACGGCTCTGTCACGCGGGAGCACGTCGCCTCACAGCAGCGACTCGTCGCCTCCATCCACGAGCTGCTCGCCGCCACCGCGTCACGACCGGGGACTTTCGGCTGCTTCGGCCTGCACGAGTGGGCGATGGTCTACAAGCTGTCCGAGGACGAGACCCGGCATGCCGACTGGCCGCTGCGGCTGGGCGGCTCCGGGACCGATGCCGTTGTCGAGTCGCACCGGATCGGCTGCTCCCACTTCGACGCGTTCCGGTTCTTCACCGA
>JAKDNC010000543.1 GCA_030452025.1 Nocardioides sp.
CCGGGATCTTCGAGACGTGTGACCCTGCGATCGTCGTGTGCAGTTCTCTCGACACAACGGCCGACTCCGGGAACCGTCCGAGGGTCGCGGCGTCAGACCTGCGCCGGGTGGGCCACTCCCGGTTGGAGGCACCTTGGCAGGGCCGTGCGAACGACCCGGCGGTGATCATCTGGACGAGTGGCTCGACCGGTCCGCCCAAGGGCGCTTGGTTCGATCACGCTGGGCTGGCGGCGGCGGTCCACAGTTCTGGCGTGCTGGGTGGTCGGCGTGAGCGGCGCCTCTTCTCCACGCCGTTCGCGCACGCGGGCTACATGGCGAAGGTATGGGAGCAGCTGGTCAGTGGTGCCACGCTCGTGTTGAGCCCACAACCGTGGTCCGCCCAGGGCATGGCGCGGATGCTGCGGGACGAGAGCATCGCCTTGGCGGGTGGCGTGCCGACGATGTGGGCGAAGTTGCTGGAGCTACCCGAGCGCGACCTCGGCAGACTCGACGACTTGCGCGTCGGAGTCAGTGCGACTGCGCCCGCGTCGCCGGAATTGGTCGAAGCCGTCGCAGGGCGTCTGGGTGCTCCTCTTGTCGTGCGTTATGCCATGTCCGAGTCGCCCAGCATCACAGGGACAGAGCCCGGAGACTCGCCCGCGGTGCCGTGGAGCAGTGGCGGGCGTCCCCAGGGGGGGATCCGATTGCGGATTGCCGACGAGGAAGGCAATGAGCTCTGTCCGGGCCACGTCGGCGAGGTCCAAGTGCGAGGCCCCGGGGTGATGCGCGGCTATTGGCGCGATGAGCAGCAGACATCGGCCGCCTTCCTCCACGGGTGGCTCCGCACCGGCGATCTGGGCTGCCTGCGTGAGGACGGCAACCTCGTCCTGGTAGGCAGGATGAAGGAGCTCTACATCCGCGGCGGCTACAACGTTTATCCGCTCGAGGTTGAGAACGTCTTGTCCAGGCATCCGGGTGTCGCCCAAGTGGCTGTGGTCGGGGTGCCCACTGCTGTGATCGGAGAGATCGGCCATGCATTCGTCGTCCCGACCGATCCGCTGTATCCGCCTGGTCGGGACGAGCTGCGTAACTTCGTGAAGTCAGCACTGGCGGACTACAAGGCACCGGACGAGGTCGAGGTCGTCGACCAGTTGCCGTTGAACCAACTGCTCAAGGTCGACAAGCCGGCCTTGGCTGCCCGAGCCCGGTCAGGGCTCGTCACGCATGAAGGAGTGGGACACCCATGATCGACGCCACCGCATTCGCGATGCCAGTCGAGCGCGGCAAGATCCGCGAGTTCGCCAAGGCAATCGGCTCCGACGCTGCTGAGTACGAACAAGGATCATGCTCTCCACCCACGTTCCTCGTCACCTCGACGTTCTGGAACGACGTCTCCCCGATCCAGATATCCGGCTTCGATCGCCGTCGACTGCTCCACGGCGAGCAGGAGTATGTGTTCCACGGACCGCCCCCAGCCGCTGGAGAGCAACTGCACGCGACG
Organism: Nocardioides sp.; assembly: GCA_030452025.1. GTDB lineage: Bacteria > Actinomycetota > Actinomycetes > Propionibacteriales > Nocardioidaceae > Nocardioides. Next base: position 1,481 of record JAKDNC010000543.1, read on the forward strand.
ATCTCCTTGGGTGACACCTTTGAGCGCGACGGCAAGCGTGGCGGCAAGATGCGCTTCGCCGTGATCGTCACCGAGTTTCGCGACAACACCGGCTTACTGCGTGCCGAACAGCGGATGACCATCATCGAGACCGAGCCGAAGGAGGCGTCAGCGTGAGCGAACAGCCAACCCCCCTCGAGGTGGGTGCGACCCACCGGGGGTCGTATGGTCCGGTGACCCGGCAGATGCTGGTGCGCTACGCCGGCGCGTCGGGTGACTTCAACCCCATGCACTATGACGACGAGTTTGCCAGGAGCGCTGGCTTCGACTCCGTCTTCGCCCAAGGGATGTTCACCGCCGGCCTCCTTAGCGGCTTCGCCACCGACTGGCTTGGACGCGCCAACGTACGCCGCTTCGGGGTGCGCTTCGCGACCCAAGTGTGGCCTGGAGACAGGCTCGAATTGCGTGGTGAGGTGGTGGGCATGGAGGAGTCCGACGAGGGACCGCTTGCCGTCGTGGAACTGACCTGTGAACGCGCAGAAGGCGGCACGGCCGTCAAGGGCAGCGCCGCCTTCCTGGTCTGATCGTTCAGCCACCCATCTGGAGGCCCGCGGCACGGGTGCCGAAGAGGTCGCGCCCCAGGATGACGCCGAGCTTCGTGGGGTCCCAGCGCTTCTTGCTGCTTGAGACCGTGCGCACGGGAGCCCATCCGCCCATCAGTTGGATCGTGTCGCCGATCGCCTTGATGACCTGGCCGCTGACGTGGCCCGCCTCCGGGCTCGCCAGCCAGGCGACCACGGGGGAGGAGAGCGAGGGATCCATCGGATCGAACTCGTCTCCCGACAGTTCGTCGGGTTCTCGCAACTGGACGTCGCCGGGCAGCGACGTCGCCGAGATACGGGTGATTCCGCCAGGGCCGATGCAGTTGGCGGTGACGCCGATCGAGGCCAACTCCAGGCTCATGGTGAGGGTCATCCCCACGATCGCGGCCTTGGCTGCGGCATAGTTCGACTGCCCGAAGTTGCCTGACAGCCCAGCGCCGGAGGTTGTGTTGATGATTCGGCCATACGTGGTGCCGTCACCTGACTTGGCAGCCGCCCGCCAGCGTATGGCTGCTTCCTGGCACAACACCCAGGTGCCCTTGGCATGCACGTTCATCACCAAGTTGTAGTCGGAGGACGCCATGTTCCACAGGGCCTTGTCGCGCACGATGCCCGCGTTGTTGACCAGGATGTCCAAGTGACCGTACTCGTCGTGGGCCTGCGCGATCAGCGCCCGCGCCTGCTCCTCGTCGCTGACGTCGGCGAAGTTGGCAGACGCCGCGCCACCGCGTGCCTTGATGATGTCGACGACCGCTTCGGCATCACGCCCAGAGCCCTCGCCGGCGACCGAGGAGCCCAGGTCGTTCACGATCACCGTCGCGCCCTGCTGAGCCAGTTCGAGCGCGTGTCC
>JAKDNC010000028.1 GCA_030452025.1 Nocardioides sp.
ATCGCTGCCTTCGACATCGCCGCCGACGGTAGCCTGGAGAACAGGCGCTCCTGGGTCGAGTTCGGCCCCGAGCCGACCGAGCGCGAGATCGAGCCGCTGGTTGGCCAGGTCGTCATCGCTCCGGACGGCTGCGGTCTGGATGCCGAAGGTGCGCTGTGGGTGGCCGATGCCACCGGCGGCCGTGCCATCAGGGTCTTGCCCGACGGCACGATCGACCGGGAAGTCAGCCCTGGCAGCGGCGTCTTCGCGTGCATGCTGGGCGGCGACGGCGGCCGCACGCTCTTCTTGTGCTCGGCGCCCGACTTCGCGGAGGAGGCCCGCAAGAACGCCAGGGAGGGGAGCCTTCTCGCGGTCGAGGTCGACGTGCCGCGCGCCGGACTGCCGTGACGCTGGACCTCACGCCTGGCTGGTGAACGTCCAGAGCAGCAGTTCGCTCGACGAGGTGGCGACCAGGCGGCCGCCCTCGTCGGTGAACCGGACGGCGTCGGACTCGACGAGGGGCTCCTGATCCAGGGAGGCTGTCCCGCTGGCCACGAACAGGTGCGCGTGCGGGACCTGCGGGATCTCCAGGGTTGCGCCCGGGTCGACTCGTGCCGCCCACAGCGTCGCCCCCTCGGCGCCGATCCGCGCCGCGGCGTCGGGGTTCGCCCCCGAGGCCAGGGGGGTCCAGGCGCCGCCCGGCTCCACGGCTCCGGAGGAGTGCGACGGTTCACCCCCGGGCTCGTCGGGCAGCAGCCAGGTCTGGAGGAATCGGGTCGGCCCGGAGCTCACGTCGACGGTCTCGGAGTGCACCACGCCCGAGCCGGCCGACATCGCCTGCACCCGGCCGGGCTCGACGACGCCTGTGTGGCCCCGTGAGTCCTGGTGGCGCAGCGAACCGTCGAGCACCCAGGTCACGATCTCAAGGTTGCTGTGCGGGTGGTCGGGATAGCCGCTGCCCGGCTGGACCAGCTCGTCGTTGTGGCAGACCAGCAGGCCGAATCGCAGGTTCGCCGGGTCGTAGTGGGAGCCGAACGAGAACGAGTGCCGCGCCTCTCGTCCCTCGCCACGGGTCACGAAACGGTCGCCGGCGCGGTGTATGTCCACAGGGACCACACTAGATTCTCCGCTAGCTTGTCTGCCGTGACGATCAATCTGCCGCCCACCTTCCGATTCGGCGCCAGCACGGCTTCGTACCAGATCGAAGGGGCGGTCGCCGAGGGCAACCGCGGACCCAGCATCTGGGACACCTTCTGCGCCGAGGACGGCCGGATCATCGACGGCTCGAGCGGCGCCGTGGCCTGCGACCACTACCACCGCTACGCCGAGGACGTCGCGCTGTTGAAGGGCCTGGGCGTGGACGGCTACCGGTTCTCGATCGCCTGGTCGAGGATCCAGCCCGAGGGCACCGGCCGCGCCAACTCCGAGGGCCTCGCGTTCTACGACCGGCTCCTCGACGAGCTGCTCGCCGCGGGGATCGAGCCGATGGCCACCCTCTACCACTGGGACCTCCCTCAGGCGCTGGAGGACGAGGGCGGCTGGCTCAACCGGGACACCGCCGAGCGATTCGCCGAGTACGCCGCGCTGTGCGGCATGCGTTTCGGCGACCGGGTCACGCAGTGGATCCCGGTCAACGAGCCCAACGTGGCGAGCCTGATGGGCTACGCGCTCGGGATGCATGCGCCCGGAAAGACCTTGATGTTCGACGCGCTCCCTGCCTCCCACCACCTCCTGCTCGGCCACGGGCTCGCTGCCAAGGCGTTGCGTGCGACGGGTGCGAAGAGCATCGGCACAGCCAACAACCACGCGCCGATGTGGCCGGCCAGCGAGGAGCCCGGTGACGTGTCCGCGGCCGGGATGTTTGACGACATCTGGAACAACCTCTTCGCCGACCCCATCCTGCTCGGCGAGTATCCGACCGGCTTTGCCGAGTTGATGCCCGGGTCCTCTGACGACCTGGCCGACGATCTCGCCGTCATCTCGGGGCCCCTCGACTTCTACGGGGTCAACTACTACAACCCGTATCTCGTGGCGGCGCCGTCCGCGGACGCGGAGATGCCTTTCGCCTACCGCGAGGTCGAGGGCTACCCGATGACGGACTTCAACTGGCCCGTGGTCCCGGCCGGCCTCACCGAGCAGCTCGTCCATCTCCGCGACCGCTACCCGGACCTGCCGCCGGTGGTCATCACCGAGTCGGGCTGCGCATACAACACGGGGCCCGACGCCGCTGGCGTGGTCGACGACCAGCCCCGGATCGACTACCTTGCCTCCCACCTGCGCGCGGTCGGCGAGGCGATCGCGGCCGGGGTCGACGTACGCGGCTATTACACGTGGTCGTTGATCGACAACTTTGAGTGGTCCGAGGGCTTCACCCAGAGGTTCGGGCTGGTCCACGTCGACTACGCGACGCAGAAGCGCACCCCGAAGAAATCCTACGACTGGTACGCCGCCACGATCACTTCGACAAGGGCGCACGGCGGATGAACGACATGCTCTCGCTGCGTTCGACCCGGAACGTCCAAGTCGCGAGGATCGTGGCCGGGCTCTACGTCGTCCTCGCCGTCGTCCAAGGTGGGGCCACGGCCTACCGGACATGGTTCAGCGACCGGGTCGACCTGCTCCTGCCGGTCGAAGAGTTCTAGCCGCGTCTGCCGGGCAACACGACGATCGAGGGGATGGACGCGAAGGTCGTCGGTGGCCCTGTGCACCCGTCTCCTGCGTGGCCCGGTCAAGGACACGGTGTTGGTGCGAAGTCTGCGTATCGGTGCCGGGTTCGTGGGCATCGCCGGGTTCCTCGGGCAGTACCTCCAGGTCGTGGCCGGACACCTGGCCGCCGAGGAGGCGCTGCAATGGCACAGCTCGACCACGACCACAAGCGGTCGATCGTCTGAGGTTGACCTGAACGACATGATCGGCGTCCCGCTGCCCGACACCCTCTCCTGGAGATGGTCGTGGCATCCGCGTTGAGCAGGGTGCCGCGCGCTTCTGAGCCCCCGGCGGCGTCGGAAGGGGTGTGATTTGTCTCTCGTTCCTGATAGGAAGGAAGTCTGGTCAATTGTGGTGAACCTACTCGGAAGGAGCCAGACCATGAAGGTATCTATTGTCGGATCGGACGCACTCCGGTCGGCGACCAGCCTCATTCCAGCCGGAGCGTGCTGCAGTTCCTGTTGCCACTGCTGGACGTGTTGTTGCTGCTGCTGTTCGGCAGTCGGCGGCGCTGAGGCGTCGTGCTCCACGCTGGATGAGAGAGAACTGACGGGGGGCGTTCTGGTGCTCGCCGCCTGAACTCGCTCGTTTCCGAGGTGCCGCGGTTTGCCCGCGGCACCTCTTCATCGCAACGTCCCCTGCAGAGGAGCGCACGGTGAGCCAAACCTCCTACGCACAACTCGAGGCAGCGACCTACATCCCCACGTCGTCCAACGAGATCGTGGTCAAGGGCGGAGCCCTCGAGGGCTTCTCACTGCTGATCGAGGATCCGGAGCGGCGAGGGCTCATCGGACACCTCGTGGATGCGGTGGGTGCCGGTGCCACCATCGAAGAGCTGTTGTCGGCGCTCGCGGTCCGTGGGCACCACCTGGCCGAGGAAGATCTCGACGACATCCTGACCCACCTTGTCGAGGCCGGGGCGCTCAAGAAGACCGGCGACGGCGAGGGGGCTGCGAACGCCGCGTGGCAGGGCTTCGTGCGTTACGGCGAGTTGCCCCCGCCCGACCTGCTCAGCACGGTCCACGTCGTGACGAGCGAACCGACCGAGGACATCTTGGCATCCGCGCAATCGCTCGGAGTCCCGGTCGAGGTGTTCACCCCGGATGCCTACGACTGGGCGGCGCCTGAGCCCGTGCTCCATCTCGGCCTCGACTCCACGCGCACCGAGCTGCTCGGGGTCAACCAGGAAGCCGTCAACGCTGGGCGGCCGGTCCTTTATGCGTCCATGGATCTCGTGGACTATCGCGTCGGCCCGTACGTGGTCCCGGGGAAGACCGCCTGCATGTGGGAGACCGAGCGTCAATGGGCGCGATCGTCAGCGGACCGGAGCCAGTACGAGACCCTGGTCCGGATCCAGGAGCTCGACCCGCGTCGGGAGTCGCGGTCCGCGTTTGGTCAGCAGGTGTTCTCCAGTTGCCTCGCCGGGTGGCTGCTCGAGCTGTCGTTGCGGTGCACCTCGAGCCTGGTCGGGGAGGTCATCCACGGTCGTGCCACGACCTCATCGACCCGGCGCCACTCGGTGATGAGGCTGCCGCGCTGCCCGGTCTGCCTGCCGATGCAGCCACTGACCCGCAACCCGCTCTACTGACCTACGACACCTTGAGGGGGTGGACCGAGATGAGCGACGACGGAGCGATGAGCGAGCAGACGTCCTTGGTGGCCGCGCCCAGTGGCGACGCCACCTGGCTCGACCGGATGGTGGACTACGACGAGGTGACCCGTCTCGGGGAGACTTTCCTCCTCAACGCCCAGGTCACTGACGAGCCCGCCGCCCGCACCCGCCTGATCGCTCCGGAGGCCTTGGAGCGGACCGGTGAGTGGCTGCGCGGGACCCTGGCGGATCCGAGGCCGGTGGAGGATGACACGCCTTGGTCGGCGCGCGGCGCACTGTCCCTCGGAGAAGCAGCTGACCTGCTCGGCCTGGATCTCGGCGACCTCCCCGCCGCCTATGACCAGTGGCGCATGGGTGTCGAGGTGTACATCCTCATCGGCGACATCGTGTTCCTGCTCGCGAACGAGCAGTTCATCCGCCACAAACGACTCACCTCCCGCGAGCTCGGGATGTTTCTCTCGGGTCGCACGGCACCATTCGTCGAATTCGACGAGACTCTCACGGGCACGGCGCTGGTCCTGTCCATCGTCCCGAACCGCATGGCGGCGCTCGGTGGGCTTCGCGGCTTCCGTGGCTCCATGGTCGCTGCAGGAGAGGCGCTGCAGTGGTTCCGCACGGCGGCTGTGCCGCCCCTCTCCTGGGCGTGGGAGAGAGAGTTCCACGACGACGCCTGCATGCACGTGTTCGGGTTGGACGGCCTCGAGAGAGTGCCCGTCGTGGTGGGCTATCAGCGCGAGGGGGAGCAGCCATGAGTCAGGAGGCCTTCCCGGACCAGGACCCGTTCCAGCAGTCGCGTGAGCTGGCCGAGGCGCTGCTCGAGTGTGCTTCTGAGTTCGACATCGAGACGCCCTTGACCACCTCGACGCTGCTGCGTGTCCTGACCGGCCTCAGCGCCGCGCCGAACACAGTCTTCCCTGAGGCGCCGAGCTATCGGCGCGAGTGTCCGGGCGAGCCGATCCTTCGGCCCGGCGCCCGGCTGGGATCCAGCCATCGATTCTTCGACGTGGTGGAGGCCCGCACGTCACGGCGTGACTTCAGCAACCGCCCGCTTTCGGCCGAGAGCCTCATCTCGCTGCTCGCCTGGACGTTCGCCAAGCGAGACGAGGTGATCGCCTATGACTGGCGAGATGCCCCGTTGCGCTATGTCCCTTCGGCCGGCGGCCTCGCGAGCGTCGACGCCTATGTCGTGGTCAACAACGTCGACCAAGTGCCCAACGGCAGCTACTACTACGACTTCGAGCGGGGACTCGTGCCGCGGATCGAGGCGGAGATGGGGGAGAAGTTGGCGAACCTGGTGCCCGGAACATCCTGGCTGACCAGGGCCGGGGCGGTCATCATCTTCGTCTCCAACGCGGACCGGGTCGAGCACAAATACCAGTCCATGGGCGCCAAGTTGTCGATGCTCGATGCGGGCGTCGCCGTCGGGCATGCCGACCTCGTGGCGAACGCGCTCGAGCTCCGCTCGTGCATCATCGGTGCACTGCCGGCAGAGGATGCTGCCGACCTGCTCGGTCTTGATTCACACCAGGTAGCGATCGTCTCGCTGGCTGTCGGGAGCCGATAGTGTCCGCGGCACAGATCATCGGTGTCGTCGCACTCCTGATCGCCGTAGTCCAGATCGCGGCCATGGGGTTCATCGGCTATCCCATTGCCAGGCGTCGACCCGGAGGAATGGCGGCGTTCCGGCGTTCCGGCTTCACCTGGTGGCTGGGCATCCTCGTGGCCGTCAGCGTCGTTGCGCTGATCGTCAACCCGGACACCCGGAGCGTTTGGTATCCCTCATCCCACGGCGACTCCGTGACCCGGTTCTTGGTCGGTGCAGGCGTCGGACTGGTGATCATGGTGCTGATCGAGCTGGGCGGTGAGCGGGTGATGTTCGGCGAGCGCGACAGCGAGTCGCGCATCGCGGCCAACGCCAAGTACGAAGGTGCCCTGCCGATCTGGGCACGGGGAGGTACGACGCAACTCGGGCTGCTTGCCCTGGTGGCGCTCCTCGAGGAGTTCATCTTCCGCAACGTCGCCTTGGGCTCCCTGTGGTACGAGTGGGAGCTGCCCAAGGCAGTCGCGGCCGGGCTGGTGACGGTCGCGTTCGGGTTCGCCCACTGGTACTACGGCTTCCGGCAGATCGCCCTGAAGCTGGTTGTCGGCTCCGTGCTCACCTGGGCGGCGCTCACGGGTGGTTGGCTGGCAGCGGCGGTCGCGCACATGGCTGGCAACATCTGCCTCACCCTCATCTCACAGCATCGTGCATCGCGACCAACCCAGGACTCGGGCCCATGACCTCGACCCATGCGCAGCGCCTCTTCGATGGTGAGAGCTGGGTGGACGACGTCACGATCGTCGAGGACGGCGGCATGATCGTCAGCCTCCAGCAGGGTCATGCCGCTGGGGCGGACTCGGTGCCGACGGTCCTGCCCGGGCTGGTCGATTCCGGTGCCTGGATCGAGGGCTATGTCGAGGGGCCGCTCTCGGACGGACCGTTCTTCCCGGAGTCGTCGTTCTGCACGCTGTGCCGGGCTCATGGAGTGACTTCGGTCGTCGACCTCGGGGCCGGTGTCGGTGTCGCACGCTGGTTGTTGCATTCGCCGATGCTCAATGTGCTCTCGGCCATCGCACGTGTGTGCGACATCCCCACCCGACGCAGTGACCTGGTCGTCGATCCCACGGAGCTGGGAGAGGTCCTGGAGTGCCTGCAGACGCTGGGCGCGAGGTTGGTCTCGCTGGGCCTGTTCGACCCCGTCGACTCTTCGGAGAGGGCTTCGGTGCTGGCCCGACACGGGCCGGTGGTGGTGGGCCAGCACGTGGGGCATCGACCCCGTCCCTCGTTCCTGGTCCTCGGCGACGACCAGACGGTGCAGGCGGGCCTGGCCGCAGGATCCATGGTTGAGCCCCCGCGGGACGCGTTCGTGGCGCCGCAGCTGCTCGCCACCAGTCTGTGGACCGTCGACGGGATGCTGCGCGGCGGCGACGGAACCCAGGCCCGGCCTTTCCTTCCTTACATGAAGCACTTCGAGGGCGCGAGCAACTTCATGAGTCGACGGATTGCTCGCGACATCCTGACCAAGCTGTACGGCCATCAGCGTCCCGAGGACCTCGACGGTGGGATCGAAACGTCACTCGGGCGGGTGTCCTCCGATCGGATCCTGGCCGCGTCAGGGGCCGGAACCCCCGGCATCGTTCCCGGGCAGGCGATCTGGGACGAGCTGCTGCTCATCGAGAAGCTGAAGGGCACCGAGGGAGCTTTGCAGAGTGCGACCGCGAACGCCGCCGACGCGTATCCAGGCCTCGGCGCCGGGCGGGTGAAGGCCGGGTATCGCTGTGACCTGGCCCTTGTGGACGTGGTGCCGCAACCATGCCGGGTGGCGGACCTACGGGAACGTCTGCTCGGCGTGGTGGTGGGTGGAGAGCGCGAGGACATCACCGTCGAACGGTTGAGGATCAAGGAACTCTGCGCGACGGCAGACAGGAGAGCGATATGAGGATCACCGCAGTTGCCGACGACCCCGGCGGGGCACTGCCCGCATCGATGACCGGGGACCCGCTGCGGGCAACCCGCGAGATGATGGCGCACGTCACCGCGATGTACGGCCCGGTTCTCCGGGCGTCGACCTTCATCGGCTCCGGCTCGTCCGCCGGTGGGGCCTACGCTGGGCACTCCGAGCTGGCTGACATGGATGGGCTGCTCCAGGACCTCTTCGGCCAGCCATCGATGGAGCCGGGAGTCAACGACACCCTCTTCGGTGGGGGCAAGGGTTTCTCCTTCGCCGGAACGTCGCTCTCGACGGTCGGGGAAGCGCTGGAGCGGGTCGTGGCGGGACTGGTCTCCACCTCGACCCACATGCCGAGCGAGCGACGCCTCGGTTCCTGGTCCGATCTCACCACCGACGGGTTCGCGTGCTTGCACCCAACGCAGGTCACGACATTCAGCGAAGGGCAGTACGCCACCCCGCACTTCCTCTATGAACGGTTCGCCGAGGACACCGTGGTGCAGTGGATCCGTGGGCATCGCGCCATCTCTGGCGAAGAGGTCTGGGTGCCGGCCCAGCTGGTCGACATGGTGCACATCTACGACCCGGGGGAGGCCATCATCGGATACCCGGTCTCGGGTGGACTGAGTTGCCACATCTCCTACCGGGATGCGATCTATCACGGGATCACCGAAGTCGTGGAGCGCGATGCGGTCAATGTCTCGTGGTACACCGACGCCAAGCCCCGGATCGTGGACCTCGACCACGTGACCAGGGGGTGCCTCGGCGACTTCGCCGACCGGATGGAGCTCGACCACTCGGCCTGCTACCTCCTGGAGCACTCCTCCGACGTGTGCAGTGCGAAGACATTCAGTGTCGTCGGCCTGCAGGACTGGCTACCCCGCCGCAAGTACTGCGCCGGCGGAGGCAGCGACTACTCCAGCATCGACGCGGTGCACAAGGCTGCAGCTGAGTACGGCCAGACGCGGTCCACCCTGGCCCTGGCGAACGTGGCCCCCGGGTCGTCCGTCGGCCGGAGCGTGCGCACGATGTTCGATTGGGAAGAAGGGCGGCCGTTGAAGGAGATGACGCTGTTCTTCCAGGCGATCGGGTACTACGGATTGCCTGACAATGTGCCGCACCTCGAGCACTACATGTCGGGCGAGCGAGTCGCCGGTGAGGAGCTCTTCTCGGGCGATGAAGAGGCCGCCCGCGTGGAGATGCCGACGGCGCAGAAGCTGGACAAGTTGCTCGCGGAGTTGCAGAGCTCCGGCATCGACCCGGTGATTCTCGACTACTCACACCCTGACTGGCAGCAGTTGAGCGTCGTGAAGATCTACATCCCCGAACTGACCACGCCCTTCCTGCAGTCTCGACCCATGTTGGGCCACCCCCGTCTCCACCACGTTCGAGACGACATCATTCGGGCCAACGGTGAGGTCCTTCCTCTCCCGTACCCATAGGAGGTGCCGCATTTCCGAGGACGCATCCGTCATGAGAGTCGACGCGCTGAGCAAGGTCTACCAGGGGCGCACTGTGGTCAACGCCGTCGATCTTGAGCTCCAGCGTGGGCGTACGTACTTCCTGGTCGGGCCCAACGGCTGCGGGAAGACGACGACGATCGAGACGGCGGTCGGTCTGCGAGCGGGCTCCGCAGGCAGCGTGGAGATCCTGGGCAGCGACCCGAGGAGAGACAGCCGCGTGCTCGACCGGGTCCGCGTGACGCTGCAGGGCGCGTCCCTGCATCAACAGGTCAAGGTGCGCGAGCATTTCGAGTACCTGGCCGCGGTGTACGGCGAGGCGCGTGCTGCCGTGGAGCGTGTGGCCGACGGGTTCGGTCTCTCCGATCTCCTCGATCGCCGCTACGGACGTCTCAGTGGCGGACAGCAGCGCCGCGTGCAAGTGGCGGGATGCCTGTTCGGCACGAGTGAACTGATAATTCTTGATGAACCCACGTCCGGCGTCGACCTCGAGAGCAGGCTGTCACTGTGGGCAGCGGTGCGATCGCACCTGGAGGGAACGCCGGCAACCCTGCTCGCCACCACACACGATCTCAATGAGGCCGAGGACTATGCGGACGAAGTGCTGGTGATGCGCTCTGGCGAAATCGTCGAGCAGGGTCGTCCGGCCGAGATCGTGTCGCGTTCCGAGCTCGTGGCAGTGCTCACCGGGCCCACTCGGGAGGTCGACCGGCTGCAGAGCGAACGCCCAGACACCACACGGCGGCGCCTCAGCGGGGATGCCGGGTCGGTGTCCCTGGGCTATTCCTGCAGGGAAGGGATGCGGCACGACGCCCAGTGGTTCGCCGACCGCGAAGTGGTCGTGGCAGAGCGTTCCCCGCGATTGAGTGATGCCTACCTGCTGACCTTTCCCGAAGGTCGTGATCCCACATGAGATCGTTCCTTTTGCTCTTCCGCAACCAGGCACTGGGGTTCATCCGGGAACCTGCCGCCGCGGTCTTCAATCTCCTGGTGCCCTTCGTGATCGTCGTGATCCAGGCCCTGGCGCTGGGCACCCAGCAGATCGGGAACGACCTGCCCGGATATCGGGTGGTCGATGCGCTCCCGGTCAATGCCGGCGTGATGTTCGGGATAATCGTCGGTCTGTTCGGGATGGGCGTCGGCCTCGCCTCGATGATCGAGAGTCGGGCGCTGGCTGGCTTCAGCCTGCGGCCCGGTGGGGTGAAGATGATCCTGCTCGCCTACGGTCTGGTCCTGCTCGTGATGGTCCTGCTGGGTTGGATCTTCTCGTGTCTTGCTCTCTGGCTCGGATGGGACATCCGCGCGCCCGACCACGCCGCGGTGGCGGTGCTCGTGCTGTTGCTCGGTGTGTGTGTGTTTCTGGCCCTCGGGGCCTGCATCGCTGCGGTCACCGGTAGCCCGCGAGGCGCGCAGGGCGTCTGCTCCGCGGTGTTCTTCCCGTTGCTGTTCCTCTCCGGTGCGGTCTTCCCCGTCGACACGTTCCCGTCGGCGCTGGAGCGGGTGTCGAGCTGGCTTCCGGGATACCGCTTCTCGGAGTTGCTCGCACCCACATGGGTGGAGGGCCAGTCATTCGACTGGGTGAGCCTGGCCTACCTCGTCGTCATGCTGGTGGTGGCGTCCTTCCTCGCGCAGCGGCTGCTTTTCAGGCGCGAAGACGTCTGAGTTCGGCGTACGCCCTCAGAGCGCAGCCGCGGTGCGGGTCCCCTGTTCGATGGCCCGCTTGGCGTCCAGCTCCGCGGCCACGTCCGCGCCGCCGATCAAGTGCACGCCCTCGCGCGCGGCCAGGTCGTCGTACAACCCGCGCACAGACTCCTGGCCGGCGCAGAGCACCACGTGGTCGACGTCGAGGACCTCCGAGCTGACCGAGCCGTCGGGAGAGGTGACGGTGATGTGCAGGCCCGCATCGGAGACCTTGTCGTAGGAGACCCCCGGCACCATCGCGACGCCGGAGTCCTTCAACACCGCGCGGTGCGCCCAGCCGGAGGTCTTGGCCAGGTCCTTCCCGATGCGGGTGGTCTTGCGTTGCAGCAGGTGCACCTCCCGCATCGACGTCCGCGGCTTCTTCTCCTTCAGCCCGCCCACGTGCAGCGCCGGGTCGCCGACGCCCCAGTGGGCCATCCAGTCGTCGAGGTCGTCGGCCGGGTCGTGGGTGAGGAACGCGCTGACGTCCACGCCGATCCCGCCGGCGCCGATCACCGCGACCTTTCGGCCAGGCGTCACCGAGCCATTGAGGACCTGGTCGTAGGAGACCACCTTGGGGTGGTCGACGCCGGGGAATGACGGGATCCTCGGGGTGACGCCGGTGGCGACGATGACGTCGTCGAAGCCCTTCAGCAGCTCGGCAGTGGCCCTGGTCTCCAGGTGCACTTCGACCGAGAGGACCTCGAGCCGCCGACGGTAGTAGCGCAGCGTCTCGGCGAAGTCCTCCTTTCCGGGGACCTGCATCGCGAGGCGGAACTGGCCGCCGACCTCGCTGGATTTCTCGAGCAGCGTCACGGCAAAGCCCCGCTCGGCCGCGGAGACCGCGGCGGCGAGTCCGGCGGGTCCGGCGCCCACGACAGCGACCTTCTTCGTCGTCCGCGTGGGCGAGAGCACCAGCGTGGTCTCACGACAGGCGCGCGGGTTGACCAGGCAGGAGGACTTCTTGTTCGCGAAGACGTGGTCCAGGCAGGCCTGGTTGCAGGCGATGCAGGTGTTGATCTCGTCCGCGCGGCCGGCGGCGGCCTTGTTCACGAACTCCGGGTCGGCCAGGAACGGGCGTGCCATCGACACCAGGTCGGCGCCGTCGGAGGCGAGGATGTCCTCGGCCATCTCCGGGGAGTTGATTCGGTTCGACGCACAGACGGGTACGTCGACCTCGGGCTTGAGACGCGCGGTCAGGCTGCGCCACGCGCCGGGCGGGACCTGAGTGATGATCGTCGGGACACGGGCCTCGTGCCAGCCGATGCCGGTGTTGAGCAGGTCGACGCCAGCCTCCTCCAACAGCTTGGCAAGGGCGACCACCTCGTCCCACGACTGGCCGCCCTCGACGAGGTCGAGCAGTGAGATGCGGTAGCCGATCATGAAGTCGGGGCCGACCAGCTCGCGGGTCCGTCGCACGATCTCGATCGGGAAGCGCATCCGCTTCTCGGACGTGCCGCCCCAGGCGTCGCTGCGATCGTTGGTTCGCGACGCGAGGAACTGGTTGATCAGGTAGCCCTCGGACCCCATGATCTCGACACCGTCGTAGCCGGACTTCTGGGCGAGTCGTGCGGACTTCGCGAAGTCGGTCGCGGTCCGGTCGACCGCCTTCGTGGAGAGCGTGGACGGCTTGAAGGGCGTGATCGGGGACTTTCGGGTCGACGCTGAGACGCTGAACGGCGTGTACCCGTAGCGGCCCGCGTGCAGGATCTGCATCGCGATCGCGCCGCCGTGTTCATGCACGGCGTCGGTCACTGAGCGGTGTCGCGCGGCCTGCAGCCGGGTCGACATCTGCGAGCCGAAGGGCTTGAGCCAGCCGCGCACGTTGGGTGCGTAGCCACCGGTGATGATCAGGCCGGCACCGCCCTTGGCGCGCTCGGCGAAGTACGCGCTCAGCTTCGGGATGTCCCAGAAGCCGTCCTCGAGGCCGGTGTGCATCGAGCCCATGACGACCCGGTTGCGCAGCGTCGTAGCGCCGATGGTGATCGGCTCGAGGAGGTGGGGGTAGTCGCTCATGGACGTCGTTCCTTCGTCGTGGTGCGGGTGTGGGCGTCGATGTAGTCGGTGAGCCAGTCGATCCAGAACCGCTCCAGGCGTACGCCGCCGCGGAGCACGAGACAGATGTCCAGCTCGCGGCCCTCGAGCAGATCGGGGTTCGGGTAGTCCTTGCTCTCCAGGAACTCGTAGAGGGAGAGTCGCTTCCTGTGGTCCTCCAGGCTCTCCCGGGCCTGCTCGATGATCGCCGCACGGTCGCCGTAGGACGCCCCGCGGATTTTCACCATCAACTCGCTCCGGATCGGATCCGTGACAGTCGGCTCCGCCAGCCAGCGTTCAAGCTCGAGTCGGCCGGGTTCGGTGACTGCGTAGACCTTCTTGTCGGGTCGGCCCTGTTGGGCCACGACCTCGCAGTGGACCCAGCCGTCGCCCTCCATCCGGCCGAGCACGCGGTAGATCTGCTGGTGGCTCGCGGTCCAGAAATACCCGATCGACTTGTCGAAGCGGTGGGTGAGGTCGAGTCCCGAGGCGGCCTGCTCGCTGAGCGAGACCAGCAGAGCGTGTTCGAGGGCCATGTCCGGAAGTCTGCCCTACCTATGCAACTCGTTGCAATGGGGCCTGGGTCACGTCGTCTCGGGTCACGTCACCTGGCGTCGGGCTCGACCAGGGCGCGCAGGGCGGCGACATGGGCGGCGTACGCCGCGCGGCCCTGCTTGGTCAGGGAGACCCATGTCCGCACCCGTCCGCGGCCGGTCGGTTTGCGCAACTCGACGTAGTCGGCCTCCTGGAGCACCTTGAGGTGCTTGCTGACCACCGAGTCGGCGACCGCGAGGAAGTCGCGCAGCACGCCGAACTCGACCTCGGTGGTGCCTTCGAGGAAGGCGCAGGTCCGCAGGCGTAGTGGCGCGTGGATGGTGTCGTTGAAACTCGCGCTCATGGCTGGGACCGGAGGTGTTCGCGGTAGGCGCGATCGAAGCGGCGACCGATGGCGACGGTGAAGACGAAGACTGCCGCGGCGACGGCCCACACGATCCACTCGGGCCAGCCCTGCCAGCGGACCGTGCTGGTGAGAACCATCGCGATGAAGATGCTCAACCCGAGCGCCCAGGCATGGATTCGGGCCGGTCCCGCTTCGTTGCCGTTGATCCAGATCCCGGTCGCACGCCTGTACGCCGCCACCAGCAGGGCGCACCCGCCGAAGAACGGGAAGAGTGAGAGGAGGCGCCACACGTCGTGGTCGATCAGGCCGTAGGCGAGCGCCAGTCCCGCGACCAGTGCGCCCAGGGCGGGGTGATACCACCACGGGGTGATCAACCTGTCGGCCAGTGCGGCCCGGGCCTCGTGCAGGGATGTGAGGTCGTTCCGGCTATTGCTTTCCATGTTGGAAACACAAACACATTCCGAGTTGGAAAGTCAATGGGAGTGCAACCGTGACAGTGAATCTGTCAGACTCGGTGGCATGACTACCGAACTTGGTCAGGGAACCGGTCCGCTGCGCGGCGTCAAGGTCGTCGAGATCGCAGGCATCGGCCCGAGCCCCCATGCCTGCATGATCCTTGCCGATCTCGGCGCCGACGTGATCCGCATCGAGCGGCCCGGTGGCCAGATGCTCTCCGGCGGGTCCACCGACCTGCTCAACCGGGGCCGCCCGAGCGTCGCGCTGAACCTCAAGGACCCGGCGGCCGTCGAGGCCGTGCTCGAGCTCGTCGAGGGTGCCGACATCCTCGTCGAGGGAATGCGACCCGGTGTCACTGAGCGGATGGGGCTGGGGCCCGACGAGTGCCTTGCGCGCAACCCGGGTCTGGTCTACGGGCGGATGACGGGCTGGGGCCAGACCGGCCCGTTGGCCCAGGTGGCGGGCCACGACATGAACTACATCGCGATCACCGGCACCCTGC
>JAKDNC010000544.1 GCA_030452025.1 Nocardioides sp.
CGCGTGAACATCCTCCAGCCGGGCCCGGGTGTGGGCGGCCACTGCATCGCGGTGGATCCGTGGTTCATCGTCTCCGCTGAGCGAGAGCACTCCAACCTGATCCGTACCGCCCGCGAGGTGAACGACTCCAAGCCCGAACGCGTGGTCGAGAAGGTGCTGGAGCGCGCGGATCGTTTCAAGGACCCGACCGTCGCGGCCCTGGGCATCGCCTTCAAGGCCAACATCGACGACCTGCGCGAGTCCCCCAGCCGCAACATCGTCGGCTCCCTCGCCGAGAACCTCACCAACGGCACCGTCCTGGTCGTCGAGCCGAACGTCGATGAGCTGCCCAAGGAGCTCGCGGAGCGTGACAACGTCGAGCTCGCCGAGCTGGGTTCCGCCATCGAGCGCGCGGACATCGTGCTGCTGATGGTCGATCATGATCCCTTCAAGGAGATCGACCGCGAGCTGCTGCAGGAGAAGATCGTCATCGACACAAAGGGGCTCTGGCGTTGAGCGAATCGCGGAACGGACGGGACTGGTGGTCGCGTGGACAAACGTCGCGGGCAGAGGGACGCGAGTCAGCGAGCACTCGCTCCGCGGCCGCCGAGGAGATGTTCGGGCGCGCTCGCACGCTCTCGAAGAGCGCCTCTGGGTTCGAGGAGGCTCTCGGGGCGTATCGCGACGCAGTTGAGGCTTCTGACTTCGACCCCCTCGGAATGCTCGACTACGCCCGGTTCCTGATCAGCAACTCTCGTGGCAGTACGGCCGAGGAGGTGCTCGCCCTCGCTCTCGCACGCAACGGGGCGCTCATCGACGCCCTTGAGCTGTACCTTGATCTCGTCCGCGAGCTCGAGCTGCCCGTGAACCGCGCCACCTGGGCGCTGAACCGCCTCCGTGCGGACATCGCTGCGCACCCCGGTTCGCATCGCGCGGCGCTCGACTATGCAATCCCCCATCGGATGGACGACGTGCTCAGCACGATCGGCGCTGGCACGGATCACGTCAATCGGGCAGTCATCCTGATCAACCAGGCTTACAAGAACGGCAACTTCTCCGAAGTCACCCTCGCAGCAGCCGGCGAGACCCTCGGGGCGAACGACGTCGTCCGCGCGCATCTGACCGTCGCCCTCGCTCGGGGTAATCGCGCCGTGGCCTCCGAGCTGCTCAAGGACGCCGATCCGCGCGCCGTCCCGCAGAATGCGCTGCGGCGTGCCATCCGCCGCGCGAGAGGTGCGGGCAAGGACAAGCAGGTCATTCAGTACGTCGAGGCGTACCGGAAGCTGCTGCCCAACGACGGCTGGGCGAAACGTCTCCAGGACCAGTATCAGCGCAACGCGGTCAGCAACTATCAGCTGGGCCGCACCGGCTTCCCATTCCCGAAGATGCGGCCGGAGCCGGTGTACGAGGCGCAGAAGGACCACGTCTTCTACCTCCTGCACAACTCGCTGCCGCACAACTCCGCGGGTTACGCGACCCGTACCCATGGACTGCTCTCGGAACTGAATCGCATCGGGTGGAACGTCGATGGGGTAACCCGGCTGGGCTACCCGTACGACATGCCTGGGAAGGCAGAACTGCCCGAGGTGCCGCTGCACGACGTCGTCGGGAACGTGGGCTATCGCCGTCTGCTCACCGGTCGTCAGGTAGAGAAGAAGAATCCGCTGTTCTTCTACACCGAGCGGTACTCGAAGGCGCTGCTCGATCTCGCCAAGCAGGAGCGGCCGGCGATCATTCACGCGGCCTCGAACCACTGGAACGGGCTGACAGCGGTGAAGACCGCCCGTCAGCTCGGCCTCCCGTCCATCTATGAGGTGCGCGGGCTGTGGGAGGTCACGCGTGGGTCGCGCAATCCCGAGTGGGCTCAGAGCAACATGTTCAAGTACATCGCCCGGATGGAAGCGGATGCGGCCAAGGGCGCTACTCGCGTCTTCGCGATCACCGAGGCCCTGCGCGAGGAGATGATCAGCCGCGGCGTCGACGGTGACAAGATCCGCATCGTTCCCAACGGTGTCGATACCTCTCGCTTCACCCCGATCCCGAGGGACGAGGAATTGGCCTCTCACCTTGGGGTGGGCGGCAAGACGGTAATCGGTTACGTCGGCTCTGTCCTGGACTACGAGGGCATCGAGCTGATGCTGGAGGCGGCGGAGGTGTTGAATCGAACCCGCGAGGACTTCCACGTGCTCATCGTGGGCGACGGCGCCGAATTGGAGCGCTTCCAGCACTACGTCGAGGAGCACGAGCTCGAGCACGTCGTCACCTTCACCGGCCGCGTGCCCCATGAGGACGTCGAGCGCTATTACTCGCTCATCGACATCACCCCGTTCCCGCGCCTGCCGCTCCCGGTGTGCGAGATGGTCTCCCCGCTGAAGCCCTTCGAGGCCATGGCGATGGGCAAGGCAGTCATCGCCTCGGACGTCGCGGCTCTGAAGGAGATCGTCACGCCCGGGGTCAACGGGTATCTTCACGAGAAGGGCAGTGCCGAGTCGCTCATCGAGCAGCTCACCCGGCTGCTCGACGATCCCGAACACACCCGACAGCTCGGTGGGCAGGCGCGCGAGTGGGTCGTCGCGAATCGGGACTGGAGGCAGCTCGCGACTCTGATCGCGGAGACGTATGACGAGCTCGCCTAGGTGTTGCAGGTCATAACGTTGTAGTCACGGAGCGGGGCTGAAGGAACGGGTCCCTCACCGGCACGATGGGTGGTGCTGAAGCCGTCCATCTGCTGGAAGAGACCCGTTCCCTGACCCACAGTAATTCGCCGCTGACACCTGCCGGAAGACTGCGCCTGGTCCAACGTGTCGAAGATGATGGCCGCGCCATCGCCCACGTTTCCGCCGAGACAGGGTCACCCGCTCGTCTCTAACGAAGTGGTTCCATCGCTACCGCAACGACCACATCAACGCTCTTC
>JAKDNC010000545.1 GCA_030452025.1 Nocardioides sp.
GAGCATCGGACTTTTAATCCGCGGGTCGAGGGTTCGATCCCCTCCAGGCCCACCGCAGGTCACGCCGGGAAAGGTTCCCCTAGGGGGACGGCTCGGAACCGGTGTTGACAGCAGTTTTGACAGCAACGCGGCTGTGCGGGCGGAGAGGGGTATGGTGCTGACAGCAACGCGCGGCGAGCTTTCCGAGCGACGGACGGACACCAACGGAGGTGCCATCCTCATGGCAGCAGCACCAGATAAGCCCGGCGCGCTCACCCTCGAGCAAGTTTGCGAGGTGATGTCCGAGCTCTCTCGTCAGCGGCCGGTATTTCACTCCGAAGCCGACTTCCAGCATGCCTTCGCGCAGCTGCTTGAGAAGATGTACTCGAGCCTCAATGTGCGGCTGGAGATCCCGTACAGGGTCATCGGTTCATCGGATCTCGACCCACGCACCGTGGTCGATCTCTTCTGCACCGACTCTGACGGAGGTGGGGTCACGGCGATCGAGTTCAAGTACAGAACTCGGAGGTGGTCCGGAAGCGTCGGAGGGGAGGACGTTCAACTCCTGCACCACTCAGCAGCTGACCTTGGCCGCTTGTACTTCGTCCACGACATCTCTCGGCTCGAGCGGTGGTCCCAGACAGATGGCGGGACCGCTTTCGTCATCTTCCTGACGAACGAAGAAGCGTACTGGGCGGCCCCGACGAGACGCCTCCCGACGAACGACGCCGCGTTCCGAATCCATGAAGGAGTAGAGCTGGCAGGTGAACTTCGGTGGGCGAACAACTCGTACCCGGCCAACACGCGCACGCTCAGGGGACGCTTCCCGATGCGGTGGAGCGAATACTCGGACCTCTGCGGGTACGGGGGAGGACAGGCACCGGGGAGCCGGATGCGTTATGTCGTCGCGGTTGTCGACCGCTGAACGCAGGGCGAGGAGCAAGGGCCTGGACTCGTGTTGATCGTAAAGGAGATGAAACCGTCATCTTCGTGTGAGTCGCTTATCTCGAGGTTGACAGGCTTCAAGGGACCCGGTGTATACGTCAGTCGGCTGAGCACTCGTCGTCCTCATGGCCGGCCAGAGGGTCAAAAACCGTAGTCAGATCGCCGTGGATGACCAGTGCGCATGCTCGGTTCGAAGGGTATCCAGAGAGCGGATCTCGGTCGCCGCGGAAGGTGCCCTTCTTTGCGACGAAGGTGATGTCTTCAGCGAACTGGTAGCTGTAGCCAGACAGTCCCGCCGCGTAAAGGCCGTCCTCACCCACAGGATAGTTCTTATATTTCACGCGGTTGTACTCGGCATCCAATAGGTCGATGAAGGCCTTCTCGGCGTCGGCAACGACCGCGATCTTGTCGAGCTCAGCGGGACCGCCTGGATCGCCGGTTAGCTGGTCTGTCAATGCGAGCGTGCGCACGGATAGCGGCTCGATGTCGAAGGCGAAGAGGTAGATTTCCTCGGAAATCCGCCCGCCGCCGTAAGCCGCGAACTCGTTGTTCAGGACCCGCTGGCGAGCCTCGTGCGATCCGCTGAAGAGTCGCTTGCTCGTGTTGTTCTTCTTGGAAATGCCGACGTAGAGGAGCTCGTAGGTGGTGAACTCTCGAAGACGGTGAAGTCCGGAGATCCCCGGAGTTCCCCGCCACCGGTCGTACAGAAGTTTTTCGGTCGTGAACCAGTTGAGCGGCTCCGTGGGATCCTCCTCATCGTCGACCTCCTCCGCGTCATCTATTACCAAAATCTTGTTAGTGGACATGGAGAGGCACGCCGCGGCGTGATGCCTGCGAGCCTTCGGGAGCTTCTTGAGGGCGATTTCGACGCAATCCTCGACGACGCTGCCGTCTTCACGTGTCATCTGCAGAGTCAACGCGATGTTCGAGCCTTTGTTCTTGACTATGGGCTCACCGAAAAAGATCTGCGGCCGCTTCCCGATCAGATAGAACTTGCTGCGCTCAAGGACCGCTTCGACCTGCTTGTCAGCGACAAGTGGTTCTGCGTCCAGGCTCGAAACGGGTGGGTACACAAGTCGTAGGCAGTTCCAGGCGATGTGAGACGAGTCCATGTGTTCATGATGCCGCAGAGTGAAGAGGTGCGCGGCGGGATCGGGTAAGTTTCGATATCGAGTTCCTACCCTTGTCAGCTGGGTTGAGACGGGTGGTGTGCGGAAAGTTGGCCTGCGCTTGCGGAGTGAGCGATGCACTTGGAACTCGCTGCAGAGTTCGGGCGCTGGCTCTTCATGAATTTCCACATCTAGCCTCGATGTTTCATCGGGCTGGTGAGCGGGGGCGTTCGCCGTCGTTGCCGGCGTTCAGCTGCTGATTTTGGCATGAGGGCGTGACAGATCGTCGCAGTGTCCGTTGCTGGCGGTCGGGTTCCACTCCCGAGAAGGTGCTGGGGGTCGTAGGGACGGGTGGAGCCGCGGGGTCAGGTCTGCGCGACGGTGGTGCGGAGCCGGTTGACGCCGGTCAGGACCCTCACGGCTTCGGGAGTGTGCCGGGCGAGGTGCAGGACTCTGTGCCGGCTGCGGCGGACCAGGGTCGCGGGGATCTCGAACAACCGCGCGCGGAGCCGTTTGGGTTCCCACTTTCTGGCGTCGTCACTGGTGAAGGCGATGGTCTGCATCCAGGCGACCAGCTCGGAGGCGAGTTGGACGATCTGGCTCCAGATCTGGTTCTGCGTGAAGGACTGCAGCGGGAACTTCAGCAGGCCCATGTCCTTGGCGTTACGGATCCGGTCCTCGCAGCGTGCGCGGCGGCGGTGTCGCAGCTCCAGGACGGGCAGCTGTCCGCGTGGGGTGTTGGTCGCGAACGCGGTGATCCGCATGCCCTCGTGATCGGTGATCCGCAGCTGCGCTCCGGGGTGGGGACGTTCCTTCCGCACGATCACCCGCATCCCGCCTGGCCAGCCGGAAAGG
>JAKDNC010000546.1 GCA_030452025.1 Nocardioides sp.
GACGTCCGACTCCAGCGTCTCGAAGACAGAGGGGGCGGTCTGGTCACTCATGAACTGCACCTCCATGTGCATGGGTGGCTCGTGGGCGCGGCGGTTCGTCGCGCTGCCGGGCCGGTCGGTTTTGGAACCGTTGGTCTGGGCGGGTTCTGGGGTACGCCGTCAGCGTGGTGCCATGCGGAAGAGCAGCTCCGCGTCGTGGCCCTCGGGATGCTCGGGGTCGTCCGGGAAGTCGGACGCCTCGAACAGGGGGGACCGGTCGAAGGACATCCCGCGGGCCTGGGCGAACGAGGAGAAGAGAGCGATCGAGGCGGCGTTGTCCTCGGTGATCGTCGTCTCCATCACGCTCACTTCGGGATCGTGGTCGAAGAGCCAGTCGAGCATCTTCTTGGCGATGCCGCGTCCACGCTGGGAAGAGTCCACCGCGACTTGCCAGACCATCAGGGTGTCCGGCTGGTCGGGCCTGCGGTAGCCACTGACGAAGCCACAGGGCGCTCCGTCGCTGCTTCCGTCGCTGCTGTCGGCATCGTTGTCGGCGTCGTTGTCCAGGGCGACCACGGAGGTCGCCGCGAAGTCGCGCGCCCACAACAAGTAGGCGTACGAGGTGTTGACGTCGAGCACCTGGGAGTCCCGGGCCATCCGCCACATGGCGGCGCCGTCATCGAGCGTCGGTTGTCGAAAGCCCACACCGGTGACGGAGTCCGGTGAGGAAGCACTGCTGTCCACTCTGAGATCAGGCATCGCTGACCAATCTTAGCGACTTCACACAGAAGTGCCAGTCGAGGTGGTTGGCATCACGTAATGCCGGGTGGGCGAACCCGACGCCCGATGTGGGGGGCCGAGGCGATCCATCGATCGATTCGGGGGTCAGCGGGGCGCCATCCGCAGGGCGCCGTCCATCCGGAACACCTCGCCGTTGAGGTAGTCGTGATCGACCAAGAACATCGCCAGGTCGGCGTACTCCTCAGGCTTGGCGAGACGCTGCGGAAACGGCACCCCGGCGGCGAGGCCGGCGCGGATCTCCTCGGAGACGGTGGCCAGCATCGGGGTCTCCACGATGCCGGGCGCGATCGTGTTGACGCGGATGCCGTACTGCGCCAGGTCGCGTGCTGCGGGCAGGTTGAGACCGACGATGCCGCCCTTGGAGGACGCGTATGCCGCTTGCCCGACCTGGCCCTCGTAGGCCGCGATCGATGCGGTGTTGATGATGACGCCGCGTGCGTCGTGCTCGAGGGGATCGGTTGCGGCGATCTTCTCCGAGGCCAGCGCCAGGACGTTGAAGGAGCCGATGAGGTTGATCTGGACGATGTTCGCGTAGAGCGCGAGGTCGTGGACGCCCCGCTTGGACAGGATGCGCGCCGACGGACCGATGCCGGCACAGTTCACGACGGTGCGCAGCGGCTCGTTGGGGTCGGCGGCGGCCCGGTCGACAGCCTCGGCGACCTGCTCGGCATCGGTGACGTCGACGGCTGCGTAGGTCACCCCCTCGACCTCGGGCGCCTTGTCGATCGAGGCCGGGAGGTCGAAGGCGTGGACATGGGCGCCGCGCCCGGCCAATGCCCGGGCGGTGGCTGCGCCGAGCCCCGAGGCTCCTCCGGTGACGACGGCTGCGGTGTTGGCGACCTGCATGTCAGTTGCTCTCCTTGACGTGGGTGATGATGCCGGTGTTGTCCTTGGCCAGCGCGCGGCTGATCACCATGCGCTGGATCTGGTTGGTGCCTTCGAAGATCTGCATGACCTTCGCCTCGCGCATGTAGCGCTCGACCGGGAAGTCGCGGGTGTAGCCGTAGCCGCCGAGCACCTGCACGGCGTCCGTGGTGACCTTCATGGCGTTGTCGGTGGCCACCAGCTTCGCCACGGAGGCCTCCCGGCTGAAGGGCAGGCCGCGGTCGCGCAGCCGTGCCGCGTGCAGAGTGGTGGCGCGGGCGGACTGGATCGCCGCCTCCATGTCGGCGAGAACGAAGGCCAGCCCCTGGTGGTCGATGATCAACTTGCCGAATGTCTCCCGCTCCTTGGCGTAGGCAACCGCATGGTCGAGCGCCCCCTGCGCCAGCCCGGTCGCGACAGCTGCGATGCCGAGTCGGCCCGAGTCGAGGCCAGCCAGCGCGATCTTGAGGCCGTCGCCCTCGTTGCCCAGCCGTCGCTCGGCGGGGACGCGTACGCCGTCCAGCCGCATCGTGGTCGTCGAGGAGCCGGTCAGCCCCATCTTCTTCTCCG
The DNA here is from genome assembly GCA_030452025.1 of Nocardioides sp. GTDB lineage: Bacteria > Actinomycetota > Actinomycetes > Propionibacteriales > Nocardioidaceae > Nocardioides. Next base: position 2,215 of record JAKDNC010000546.1, read on the forward strand.
GCGGGGCGGCTTCGAGGCCGGGTGTGTCTGCCGGGACGAGGAAGCAGGAGATCCCGTTCTTGTCCTCGCTGGTGCGCGCCATCACCTTGTAGAAGTCAGCGTTGCCGCCGTGCGTGGTCCAGGCCTTCGCGCCGTTCAACACATACGAGTCTCCGTCCTTGCGCGCGGTGGTCCTCATCGCCGCCGGGTCCGAACCGGCGTGGGCTTCGGAGAGGCAGTAGGCGCCGAGCAGCTCGCCGCCGAGCATGTCGGGAAGCCACTGCTGCTTCTGCTCCTCGGTGCCGAACTCGTGGAGGCCGAAGCAGCTCAGCGCGTGGACGCTCACCCCGACCCCGACGCTCGACCAGACAGAGCCGAGCTCCTCGAGCACCTGGAGGTAGACCTCGTAGGGCTGGCCGCCGCCGCCGTACTCCTCGGAGTAGGGCAGGCCGAGCAGCCCCGAACGGCCCAGCAGCGTGAAGACCTCGCGCGGGAAGGTCTCGGTCGCCTCGTCGCTGGCGGCGCGGGGGAGCAGCTCCTTGGCGGCGAGGTCGCGGACCAGCTTGAGCAGGTCGTCGGCTTCCTCGGTGGGCAGGACGCGACTGGCGGGCAAGAGAGTCTCCTGTGGCTTGGGTCATCGAGTATTGATACTGTAATCGAATCTAGCTTACTGATTTGCGTACGCTCTGTCAC
>JAKDNC010000029.1 GCA_030452025.1 Nocardioides sp.
CTCCGCAGCGCGAACCTGGTCGACGGTGTGGGCGAATCGCACGGGATCAGCCCTCCAGGACGACGTACGCGGTGGCTATGCCGCCGTCGTGGGAGAGTGACAGGTGGGTGGCGCCGACCCCGAGCCCGGAGGCCGCAGCCAGGACGGTTCCGGTCAGCACGAACCGGGGACGACCGCTCTCCTCACGAACCACCTCCGCGTCGTGCCAGCCGAGGCCCGCCGGGGCTCCGAGGGCCTTGGCGATCGCTTCCTTGGCCGCGAACCGCGCGGCCAGGGACTGTGGCGCCAGGTTCCCTTCCGCCGGGGTGAACAGCTTGGTGCGCAGGGCCGGTGTGCGGTCGAGCGACTCCACGAAACGGGAGATCTCGACCACGTCGATGCCGACCCCGATGATCACCGGGCGCTCACTCCACCGTGACGGACTTGGCCAGGTTGCGCGGCTGGTCCACGTCGTGGCCCATCTGGGTGGCCAGCTCGCAGGCGAAGAGCTGCAGCGGCACCGTGGCCACCAGCGGCTGGAGCAGCGTCGGCACCTGGGGCAGGCGGATCAGGACGTCGGCGTACGGCGTGATCGTGTCGTCGTTCTCCTCTGCCAGACAGATCGTGTGGGCACCGCGGGCGCGGACCTCCTGGATGCCGCTGAGCATCTTGGCGTGGAGCTGGTCGCGACCGCGTGGCGGCACGACGCACAGCACCGGGAGACCTTCTTCGATCAGTGCGATCGGGCCGTGCTTGAGCTCGCCGGCGGCGAACCCCTCCGCGTGGATGTAGGCCAGCTCCTTGAGCTTCAGCGCGCCCTCGAGGGCCACCGGGTAGCCCGCATGACGGCCGAGGAAGAGGACCGACTTGGCGCCCACCTGCTGGCCGGCAATGGCATAGATCTCCTCCTCGCGGTCGAGCACCGACTGGATCTGGTCGGGGATCTGGTCGAGCTGGTCCATCACCTCGTTGATCTCGTCACCGAAGCGGGTGCCCTTGATCTGGGCGAGGTAGAGGCCGAGCAGGTAGCAGGCCACCAGCTGGGTCAGGAAACCCTTGGTGGAGGCGACCCCGATCTCGGGGCCCGCGTGGGTGTAGATCACCGCGTCGGACTCGCGCGGGATCGTCGAGCCGTTGGTGTTGCAGATCGCCAACACCTTCGAGCGCTGCACCCGGGCGTGTCGGATCGCCTGGAGCGTGTCGGCGGTCTCCCCGGACTGGGAGATCGCCACGACCAGGGTGGACTGGGTCAGGATCGGATCCCGGTAGCGAAACTCCGAGGACAGCTCGACCTCGCACGGCATGCGGGTCCAGTGCTCGATCGCATACTTGGCCACCAGTCCGGCGTAGAAGGACGTTCCGCAGGCGATGATGATGACCTTGTCGATCTCACGCAGGTCTTGGTCGGAGAGCCGCACCTCGTCAAGTTGCAGCTGGCCGTCAGCGGCGCGGCGGCCGAGCAGCGAGTCGGCGACCGCGCTGGGTTGTTCGTGGATCTCCTTGCGCATGAACCAGTCGTGCCCGTCCTTCTCCGCGGCGGAGAGGTCCCAGTCGACGTGGTATTGCGTGCCTTCGGCGGGGACACCGTCGAAGCCGGTGACTGTGACCTCGTCGCGGCTGATCGTGACGACCTGGTCCTGGCCGAGTTCGAGCGCCTCGCGGGTGTACTCGATGAACGCCGCGACGTCGGACCCGAGGAAGTTCTCCCCCTCGCCGAGACCGACCACCAGCGGGCTGTTGCGTCGGGCGGCAACCACGAGGTCGGGGGCCCGGGCATCGACGGCGACCAGCGTGAACGCACCGGCGAGCCGGCGGCAGACTGCCTGCATGGCGGTGGTCAGGTCGGCGCCGCCGTCGAGCTCCCGCTCGACCAGGTGGGCGGCCACCTCCGTGTCGGTCTCGGAGAGCAGCGTGTGGCCGGCGGTCTCGAGCTCGGTGCGGAGTTCGGCGAAATTCTCGATGATCCCGTTGTGCACGATCGCCAGGCGCTTCCCGCCGCCGAGGTGCGGGTGGGCGTTGGCGTCGTTGGGCGCGCCGTGGGTTGCCCAGCGGGTGTGTCCGATGCCCGTGTGGGAGGGCGGCAAGGGGCTCTCCTCCAGGGCCTTCTCCAGGTTTGCGAGCTTCCCGGCGGGCTTGTCCGAGGCCATCCGGCCGTCGGCGACCAGGGCAATGCCGGCTGAGTCGTACCCCCGGTACTCGAGCCGGCGGAGCCCGTCGACGACGACGTCTTGAGCCTGCCTGGCTCCTACATAGCCAACGATTCCGCACATGGGGTGAAGTCTAACTGCGCGAGACCCAACCATGGACCACCCGTGGCCACTGCAACAATGGTGGCCATGTCTTCGTCGACGGGATCGGACAAGCACGACCACTCCCGCGAAACCTCGCCCTACATCGAACTCGACCGGGCCGCCTGGGCGGCGCTGGCCGAGTCGACACACCAACCACTTTCCGCCGAGGAGATCGACCGGCTTCGTGGCCTCGGCGACGAGCTCGACCTCGACGAGGTGCAGCAGGTCTACCTGCCTCTCTCGAAGTTGCTGAGCATGTACGTCGAGTCGGCCGGCAAGCTGCATCGCGCCCAGGAGCAGTTCCTCGATCGCCCACATCCCCCTCGCACGCCGTTCGTGATCGGCCTGGCCGGGTCCGTGGCGGTCGGGAAGTCGACCACCGCACGCGTGCTGCAGCAGATGCTGGCGCACTGGCCCGAGCACCCCTCGGTCGCCCTGGTCACCACCGACGGATTCCTGCTGCCGAACGCGGAGCTCGAGCGGCGTGGCCTGCTCACGCGCAAGGGTTTCCCGGAGTCCTACGACCGCAAGGCCCTGCTCCGGTTCGTGGTGGACATCAAGTCCGGCAGGGACGAGGTCGAGGCGCCGATCTATTCGCACCTGACCTACGACGTGGTCACCGACGAGAAGATCGTCATCAAGCATCCCGACATAGTGATCGTCGAGGGCCTGAACGTGCTCCAACCGGCGCGAGTGCGCGAAGACGGCAAGACCGGGCTCGCGGTGAGTGACTTCTTCGACTTCACGGTCTACGTCGACGCAGCCACGAGCGACATCCGGCACTGGTACCGCCACCGGTTCCAGAAGCTCCGCGAGACCGCCTTCCGCGACCCGGCGTCGTACTTCTCCCGGTATGCCAATCTCACCGAGGATGAGGGCGATGCCGAAGCGAACCGCATCTGGGAGAGCATCAACGGCCCGAACCTGGTCCAAAATGTCCTGCCCACGCGATCGCGCGCGACGCTGGTGCTGCGCAAGGACAGCGACCACTCGGTGCGCTACGTGCGACTACGCAAGCTCTGAGCCGCCCCTGGGTAGCCGGTGCTACCCGCTGAGCGAGTCGGCGATCCGGCTCCACTGCTCGTCGCTGATCGCGCCCTCCTTGAGCAGGTAGCGCGCCTGCACGAGTGACTTCACCCCGTCCGCGGTCCGGATGCTGGTGACCATGATCTCGGCGGTGTCGGGGAGGCAGGCGCCCTCGAAGGCCGACATGTCGATCTCCATCCGGGCCCGGCCCGCCGTCGTACCGTCATCGAGCTCCACGCTCTGGCCGGGGAACGCGGTCATCGGGCCGGTGGCGCCGTTGACGTGGGTGGCGTAGCCCGTCCCCCAAGCACGCAACGCCTTCTCGGCAGCGTCGACCAGGTCGTCACCGGCGCCTTGGGCGGCGTCGGTGTCGGCCAGCGCCGCCCAGCCCCCGGCAATGCGGGCCTTCGCCTGCGAGCAGTCGTTGCCGTAGTAGAGGGAGGTCGAGTGGCCGGACGCGAGGACGCTGCCGTCCGAGGCGGTGTACTGCACCGGCTTGTCGGCGGTCTGGGTGTCCCATCCCTCGGGCACCCGATAGAGCGCCGGGGCGTCGGAGGGCCCCGGGGTGCCGCGGACGACGCTCCAGCCGACGGAGTCGCGGCCGTCCAAACCTTCGGTGCCTGAGGGATCGTCCCTGTGTTGCACGACGGCCGCGGTCACCGAGGCGCCGAGCACCATCACGAAGCTGAGGACCCCCAGCAGCACGGCTGCCAACTGCAGCCCCCCGAGCGGTCTCCTGTCCATCCGGCCATGATGTCGCACCGGCCAGCGTGACCGGTAGCATGCCCGATCGTGGGTACCCAGAAACTCTTCCTGCACGTCGGGCTACCGAAGAGCGGGTCGACCTATCTGCAGGCGATCCTGGCCCAGAACCGGATGCGGCTGAAGGAGCACGGCTACCTCTACCCCTGGATCCGCAACGAGGCGATGTTCCACGCCGGCGTGGAGATCCGCGAGGCGCACCAGAGCTGGGGCATGACCCCTGAAGGGATCGACGGCACCTGGGCCCACCTGTTGCGCCGCTGCCGCTACATGGGCGGCACCGCGATCATCAGCCACGAGATCTTCGCCGGGGCGTCACCGACGCAGATCGCCCGGATCGCCGAGGACACCGCCGACTTCGACGTGAGCGTGATCGTCACGGTCCGTGACGTCGCTCGACAGGCCTCGGCACACTGGCAGGAGCAGGTCAAGAACGGCGTCACCGACTCGTTCGGGGAGTACTCCCGAAAGCTGTTGAACGCTGGCCCGTTCGGTGAGGGGTCCAGCTTGTTCTGGAACGCCCAGGACGTCCACGCCACGCTCCAGCGGTGGGAGGGCCTGGTTCCGCCCGAGCGGCTGCACGTGGTCGTGTGTCCGCCGCCCGGCGGGGACCCCACCGAGCTGTGGAACCGATTCGCCTCAGTCATCGACTTCGATCCCTCGCTGGTCGCCACTGACGTCGCCCGCTCCAGCAACGCCTCGCTGGGCGCCGCGCAGGTGAAGCTGCTGCGCGAGGTGATCACCGCCCTCGACGACCGGATCCCCCAGCCCCACTATGCGCACGTGGTCAAGCGCCTCTTCGCCCAGACCCTGCTCAGCCAGGTGAAGTCGCCGACTGCGGTGACCCCTGAATACCTCCGCAAGCCACTGCAGGGGCTGGCCGAGGGATGGGCCGACGTCATCACACAACGGGGCTACCCCGTGCACGGCGACCTCGCCGAGATGGTGCCCTCGACGCCGGTCCCCGGTGATGCCCCCGATCCCGACGACATCGGGGGCGCAGCGATGGCCCAGGGAATCAGCGATGTGATCGCCGCGCTGCTGCTCGACATCCATCGCGCCGAGGGAACCACCCGGGCACAGGCCCGCACCATCCACGAGATGGCCAAGCCGCTCCCCGTCTACCCGCCGGCGTGGCGGCGGCGCCTGAGCTGGGCCAAGGGGAAAGCGACCCTGCGCGGGCTGCGCTCCGAGAGGCTGGCACGCCGGAGACGGAGGCAGGAGTTCACCGAGCTCCTGCCACCGGAGACACTCGACCAGGAGTGACTCAGTCGCAGGTCGGCTGACCGGCGGTCAGGATCTTCTGGACGTCCAGGGCCCGCTCGACGACCCGGTAGCCCATCCGTTCGTTGACGGCATTCATGGCGGCGTTCACCGTCGCGTTGCCTGTCTCGACCCTCCGGCAGCCCCCGAAGAGCTCGAGCAGGCGGCGATGGGTCATCAGCTTCATCCCCAGCCCCAGCCGGTGCCCCCGGTGCTCGGGGAGCACCAGCGTTCCGCCGACGGACGCCTGCTCGGAGTCCGTGGAGGCGATCCGCAGGTCGGAGAAGCCACAGACCTCACGGTCCGGGGAGAGGGCGATCGCGATGATCGTCGTCCGGCCCATGTCCTTCGCGCGTTGCTCCCCCTTGCGGAGGCGCTCGGGCGTCCACAGGGATGCCTCGAGGTCCAGGTCACCGGTCGGGATCTCGTCCAGGAAGACCGAGAGCACCCGGCAGAGACCTTCGATGTGCTCGTCGGGACAGGAATCCTCGAAGAGGACGTATTCGTAGTCACCGCGTGCTGCCGAGACCTCGTCCGCCAGGCCGTCCCAGCCGTCCTGGACGGCAGCCAGGTCGACCAGCTTGGTCTCTTCCTCGCTCGCCACGGCGCAGCCCTGAGCGTCGGCGAACAGCGACCCGGGGCTCTGCGAACCGCTCGGCGTGAAGACCGTCGAGACGATCGTTGATCGCCCGAGCGCCCGGACCCTCTGCTCGGCATCCGCTGCCAGCGCCCTGCCGATGCCGCGGCGACGGTGGTCCGGGACGACGTACACCTCCACATCGGCTTGGTGGGTGTTGTCGACCGTTCGCAGGACCAGCAGTCCGGCACCGACCGCCTCGTGCAAGCTCCGGGCGATCAGCAGGACCACCTCGGCCGACGGGTTGGGCGCGGGCAGCGCGCGGCGTGAGACCTCCCAGGCCGGCCATGCGTCGAAGGGTCGCTCGGCGCTGGCAGCGGCGCCGACCTCCCACCACGCCCGCAGCGACGGCTCGTCGGACGGGTCGACGGTGTGGATCTCGATCGCAGGGTCTTTCCCGGATGCGTGCACGACCCCGAGGTTAGTCAGTTGCCCCGACCACGGGCGAGCCACTTTCGAGCGATCGGAGGATCAGAGCGACAGACGCTCGCGGACGACGGCCGCGAGACCTTCGGCCACCGTCGACGCGGTCTCCGAGGTGGGCGCCTCGACCATCACGCGCACGAGAGCCTCCGTACCGGAGGGGCGCAGCAGGATCCGCCCGGTCCCGTCCAGCGATGACTCGGCCTCGGCCACGGCTGCGGCGAGCACGTCGTCCTCGTGGACCCTGGCCTTGTCGACGCCGGAGACGTTGACCAGCACCTGTGGCAGGCGCGTCATCACACCGGCCAGGTCGGCCAGAGTCGATCCGGTCGCGGCCATTCGCGCCAGGACGTGGAGGGCGGTGAGGATCCCGTCGCCGGTGGTGGCGTGTTCGCTCATGATGACGTGACCGGATTGTTCGCCGCCGAGGCTGTAGCCGCCCGCGCGCATCGCCTCGAGGACGTAGCGGTCACCGACCTTGGTCTGACGGACACTCACACCGTTGGCCTCGAGCGCCTGGACGAAGCCGAGGTTGCTCATGACTGTGGCCACGACGACGTCGTCGTGGAGGCTGCCGGCGTCGCGGAGCCCGAGGGCCAGGATGGCCAGGATCTGGTCGCCGTCGACGATCTCTCCGTCCCCGTCGACCGCCAGGCAGCGGTCGGAGTCGCCGTCGAGGCCGAACCCGGCGTCGGCGCCATGCTCGAGGACCGCCTTCCGGAGATCCTCGAGGTGGGTGGAGCCGCAGTTGTCGTTGATGTTGAGGCCGTCGGGGCTGGCGTGGATCGCGATCACCTCGGCGCCCGCGTCGCGCAGCGCCTTCGGTCCGACCACCGAGGCCGCACCTTCGGCACAGTCCAGGACGACCTTGAGGCCGGCCAGCGACCCGGTCAGTGATCCGGCCAGAGTGCCGGTGAGGTGGGCGGCATAGTCGTCGACCGCAGCGTCGTAGGTCGACACCCGGCCCACGCCGCCGCCGGTGGGGCGTTCCCAGGGCTCGCGGAGGCGCTCCTCGATCGCGACCTCGATCGCGTCGTCGAGCTTGCGGCCGCCACGGGCCAGGAACTTGATGCCGTTGTCGGGCATCGGGTTGTGGGAGGCGCTGAGCATGACGCCAAGGTCTGCCTTGAGGACCCCCGTCAGGTGGGCCACGCCCGGCGTGGGGAGCTCACCGAGCAGGAGTACGTCGACCCCGGCCGAGGCCAGTCCGGCGACGACCGCCGCCTCGAGGAACTGCCCGGAGATTCGCGGGTCGCGTCCGACGACCGCGAGGGGGCGCCCAGTCCCGGTGGAGCCCTCGAACTGCTTGAGCTCCACCAGGACATGAGCAGCGGACACGGACAGGTCCAGGGCCAGCTCCGCGGTCAGTTGACCGTTGGCCAGACCCCGGACCCCGTCCGTGCCGAACAGCTTCTGCGCCATCTAGCGAGAAACCTGCGCGATCAGCGCTTGGAGAACTGCGGCGCCTTGCGGGCCTTCTTGAGTCCAGCCTTCTTGCGCTCGATGACGCGGGCGTCACGGGTGAGCAGGCCGGCCTTCTTCAGCGACGGTCGGTTGGCCTCGAGGTCGATCGCGTTGAGCCCACGGGCCACGCCCAGGCGCAGCGCGCCGGCCTGACCGGTGATGCCGCCACCGTCGATACGGGCGATCACGTCGAAGCGGCCCTCGAGCTCGGTGTTCACGAACGGCTCGTTGACGACCTGCTGGTGCAGCTTGTTGGGGAAGTACGAGTCGAGTGCGCGGCCGTTGACGGTCCACTGGCCGGTGCCGGGCACCAGACGGACACGGGCGACGGCCTGCTTGCGGCGGCCGGTGGCGTTGGCCGGGGCGATGGTGGCCGGGCGAAGCGGGGCGTCGTCGGAGGCGGCGGACTCGGAGCTGTAGGCAATGCCCTGCTCGTCGGCCTCGAAGGTTTCCTCGACCTCGCCCGCGGCGGTGGTTTCGTTCGCTGAAATGTCGTTGCTCACGTTGTCCTCAAATCCTGCAATCACTGGGAGATCTGCGTGATCTCGAACGGCGTGGCCTTCTGGGCCGTGTGCGGGTGCTCGGGCCCGGAGTAGACCTTGAGCTTCTTCAGCATCTGGCGGCCCAGACGATTCTTGGGGAGCATGCCCCAGACAGACTTCTCGATGGCCTTGCGCGCGTCCTTCTCCAGGAGCTCGCCGATCGGGGTGGCGCTGAGACCGCCCGGGTAGCCGGAGTGGCGGTAAGCCATCTTGGTGGACTTCTTGGTGCCGGAGAGGGCGACCTTCTCGGCGTTGACGATGATCACGAAGTCACCCATGTCCATGTGTGGAGCAAAGGTGGGCTTGTGCTTGCCGCGCAGGAGGTTCGCGGTCTGGACGGCGAGACGGCCGAGGACAACGTCCTCTGCGTCGATGACGAGCCATTCACGCTGGATGTCAGCGGGCTTGGGGCTGTAAGTACGCAACTCGAGTTGCCTCACTTCAGTTCGTTGGGCCCGACCAGGTCTGTCTGGCCGGGTGCTGGAGCTTCCGACGTCCTCTGACGAACACTGCCCGGTTCCAGATCGTCCGGGTCTGCACCCTTGCGGGCGCGGCAGGAGACGCGACTTTCAAGAATAGGTGGGCGCCGGCCACCAGGTCAAAACGAAGTGGGAAGCCTCGCCCCGACCGCTACCAAGACGGCCCTGTGGTCTGTGACCCAGCCCCCACGTAGCGTGGATGCGAACAACGGAATATGTTGAGCACTTACACATACGAGAGTCCACGACACTCTTTCACGACAGGAGCCGACGTGACCGACGTACCGGCCGCCACAGAAGACAAGAACCAGTCACTCACCGTTCGCGACAACCGAACCGGCAGTGAATACGACGTCCCGATCGTCGACGGCGCCATCCAGGCCGCCGATCTGGGCAAGATCCGGACCGACGAGGACACCCCGGGCATCGCCGTCTATGACCCAGGCTTCGTGAACACCGCGTCCTGCCGTAGTGCAGTGACCTTCATCGACGGCGAGAAGGGCATCCTCGAGTACCGCGGATACCCGATCGAACAGCTTGCCGAGAAGTCCAACTTCCTCGAGGTGAACTACCTCCTCATCCATGGCGAGCTGCCCACCAAGGAGCAGTACGACAACTGGGTGCACGAGATCACCTACCACACGTTCGTCCACGAGAACGTGAAGACCTTCATGCAGGGTTTCCGCTACGACGCCCACCCGATGGGGATGCTGATGGCATCTGTCGGGGCGCTGTCCACGTTCTACCCGGATGCTCGCAACATCAGCGACCCGGACAACCGCCACATGCAGATCGTGCGGATGATCGCCAAGATGCCCACGCTGGGCGCCTGGTCCTTCCGGCACGCGCAGGGCAAGCCCTACATCTATCCGGACAACGAGCTCGGCTACACCGCCAACTTCCTGTCCATGCTGTTCAAGATGAGCGAAAAGAAGTTCGAGGCCGACGAGCGACTGGTCAAGGCACTCGACGTCCTGTTCATCCTCCACGCAGACCACGAGCAGAACTGCTCGACCAACGCGGTTCGCTCCGTCGGGTCCAGCCAGGTCGACCCTTACTCGGCGGTCGCCGCGGGCGTCGGCGCCCTCTATGGCCCGCTGCACGGTGGGGCCAACGAGGCCGTGCTGCGGATGCTGCGCCGGATCGGGTCGAAGGAGAACATTCCGTCCTTCATCGAGGGTGTGAAGAACGGCAACGAGAAGCTGATGGGCTTCGGGCACCGGGTCTACAAGAACTACGACCCGCGCGCCAGAATCATCAAGAAGTCCGCCGAGGACGTCTTCGAGGTGACCGGCACCAACCCGCTCCTCGACATCGCCCTGGAGCTGGAGAAAATCGCGCTGGAGGACGACTACTTCGTCTCCCGCAAGCTCTACCCCAACGTCGACTTCTACTCCGGCCTGATCTATGAGGCCTTCCAGTTCCCGCCCGAGATGTTCACCGTGCTCTTCGCCATCGGCCGCACGCCGGGATGGCTGGCGCAGTGGCTCGAGCTGGTCCAGGACAAGGAGCAGAAGATCGCCCGTCCGAAGCAGATCTACACCGGCGACCGGCAGTTGGAGTTCGTTCCGGCCTCCGAGCGCTGGAAGTGAGCTGACCGCCCAGCAAGGCTCCAGCTCCTGCAGGGCCCCGCAAGCCAACGGCTTGTGGGGCCCTGTTGGCGTTCAGGACGGCGACCACGCTGGCAGAGTAGTGTCCACCAGATGACAGCACCCAGGCCGGGGCCAGTGACCTCCGCGTCCCTGGTCGCGCTGGCTTCGTTGGGGCTGCTGTTCATCGGCGTCTACGCCGGGTGGCTGGGACCCGACGTGGGCCGTGGGGCGAACTTCTGCGAGGCACCCCATGCCGGCTGCATCAAGCAGCCGGCGAACACGTGGAGCAATCTGGGCTTCGTGATCGCTGGCCTGGCGATCGCGGTCCGGCTGCGCTCCCCCGAGGGACTCACCGGGACCTTCGCGCAGCACCCGACACTCCCTCAGGCCTACGCGATCCTCGTGGTCCTGCTCGGTCCGGCGAGCATGGCGATGCACGCCACGCAGAGCAGTCTCGGGGGCCTGCTCGACTTGGCCAGCATGTATCTGGTCGCCGCTTTCATCGCGGGGTACGCGCTGATGCGCCTACTCGAGCGTGGACCCGGCTTCCTCGCGGGAGCCTTCGTGGCGGTCGTCGCCCTCTGCCAGCTGGCCGGTCTCTGGACCACCGAGATCCCGGTGGTGATGTATGCCGGCAACGTGGCCTTCGCGTTCTTCCTGGCTCTCGGGCTGGGTGTCGAGGTCGTCCTGGTTCGCCAGGGCCTCGTCGTGCACGGCCGGTGGGCTGCCGGAGCCGTTGCCTGCATGGCGGTCGCGTTCGCGATCTGGAGCCAGGCAAAGACAGGGTCGCGCTTCTGTCTGCCCGACTCGATCATCCAGGGGCACGCCGTCTGGCACCTGCTCTGCGCCGCCGCGACCTACTGCCTGTTCCGCTACTACGCCTCTGAGAGCAGTCGGGACGATGGACGCCGAAAATAGTTGGTCGCGCAACGCAACCTCCCGGCGTTCCATCCCGTCATACAGGCGTAGGGCATCCAGTCGGGGCCACTGATCGACGCGGGGGTGCGATCAGTCGGGCCCGGCTCCTCCCCGTGGCCGACGAACGAGAGGCTGCCAGCGAGGCTCAGGCCACGTCCGCGGTGAACCGCAGCAGCGCGTCACCAAAGGCGCGTGGCCGATCCAGGTTCGCCAGGTGGCTGGCCCGCGGGAGGATCTGGACCTGCGCTTGGGGGCACTGCGCCAGGAAGTCCCGCACCCCGAACCGGAACTGGTCGAACTGCCCGTTGAGGAAGAGCACCGGGCAGGGGACCTCCGCGAGCATGTCGGGACGGCAGAGGTCGATGACGTCGTTCCACGCGGCCGTCGTCGGCTCAAACCAGTAGCCACCGCCGATGACCGGATCGATCAGGTCCGCGCGATAGCGGGTGCGGAGCACCCGGTCGTTGATCCGGGTCATCCGATGGGGACCGAGACGATCACTGAGCGCGGCCACGCCTCGATAGACCGCCGCTCCCAGCCCTTTGGGGGTCGCGCTGCAACCGGCCAGGACCAGACCGTCGAGCCGGTCGGCGTGGTGTTGTGCGTAGGCCATCGCGACGTACCCGCCGAGCGAATGGCCCACCAGGACCACGGACGCTCCGGCGGGTGCCGCATTGACGGCCTCGTCGACCACCTCGACCGAGCGGGCCAGGGAGAACGTCTCCCCCGCCCGCGAACCGTGACCCGGCAGGTCGGGCAGGCCGACCGATGCGTGTCGCTCGAGGAGTGGGAGCTGCGGCGCCCACTGGGCGCCGGAGAGTCGTGAGCCGTGGACCAAGACCAGGTGCGGGACCATGGCTCCAAGAATGCCATCAGGACCGTCTGCCTCCAAGGCCATTGACGATCAGGTAAGAATGACTACATGACTCCTGTGCGACTAGTTGCCCGTCCCCTGCTGGCCTCCACGTTCGTGGTCGGCGCGGTGAACGCGCTGAAGAACTCCGACAAGCTGGCAGCCAAGGCCGCCAAGGTGACCGACCGCGTCGCGCCGCTTGCGCAGCGCGCCGCGCCGGGCGCTCCCATCCCCACCGATGCACAGACGCTGATCCGGATCAACGCCGGTGTCCTGCTCGTGGCTGCTGCGGCCCTGGCCGCCGGCAAGGCACCACGCCTGGCCTCCACCGCGCTGGCCATCAGCCTGGTGCCGACGACCGTCGCTGGTCACGCCTTCTGGGATGAGACCGACGCGACCGCGAAGAACACCCAGCGTCTGCAGTTCTTCAAGAATGCCGCGGTCCTCGGCGGCCTGCTGCTCGCCGGCGTCGACACCGAGGGCAAGCCCGGCCTCGCCTGGCGGGCGAGCCACGCTGCCACCAACACCCGCAAGGAGACCAAGCGCCTCGCGAAGTCCGCACGTCGCGAGGCGAAGCGCGCCAAGTCGAAGATCTCCTGAAGCCACCTGAACCGGGCCCGACGATGTGCTTCGTCGGGCCCGATCAAGGGTCCCGGGGCATTCCTGCTCGGCAGAACTAGATGGCGGTGGCGCGGCCCTCCCAGAACGGCTTGCGCAACTCGCGCTTGAGGATCTTGCCGGTGGGGTTGCGCGGCAGCTCGTCGATGATGTCGACGCTTCGCGGGCACTTGAACGAGGCGAGTGAATCCTTGCACCAGGCGATCAGCTCCGCCCCCGTCGCGGTGGAATCCGGGTGCAGCGACACCACGGCCTTCACCGACTCGCCCCACGTGTCGTCCGGGACACCGATGACCGCCACCTCCATCACCGACGGGTGCTCCGCAAGGACCCGCTCGACCTCGGGTGAGTAGATGTTCTCCCCGCCGCTGATGATCAAGTCCTTGAGCCGGTCCTGGACGAAGACGAACCCCTCCTCGTCGACACGACCCATGTCGCCGGTGCGGAACCAGCCGTCCTCGACGAGGACCTCGGCGGTCGCCTCGGGCTTGTTGAGGAATCCCTTCATCAGCTGAGGCGTCCTCAGCCAGATCTCGCCGTGCTCGCCGACGGGCAGATCCGCCAGCGACGCCGGGTCGACCACTTTCACCTCCACCCCCGGCACCGGCTGTCCGGCCGAGAGCAACCGCTCTGGATGCTCGGGGTCCCGGTGCGCCTCGGGCATCAGGTGAGTGGCCACACCGGCGACCTCGGTGAGCCCATAGACTTGGATGAAGTCGGTGTCTGGCCAGGCCTGCATCGCCGCGCGCAACAACGGGGGCGGCATCGGCGCGGCGCCGTACGTGTAGGTCTTCAGCGCCCCGAACAGCTTCACGGCATCGGGCCCCGCCTGCAGCACCTGGGCCAGCACGGCCGGGACCAGGAAGGTGCGGTTGGCGCCGTTCATGATGGCGCCGGCCAGAGACGCCCCGTCGGGGTCACGGGTCATCACGCTGGGGATGCCGTCATGGATGCCGAACAGCACGTACGACGACCCGCCGACGTGGAAGAGCGGCATCGCCACCATCGACTTGTCCCCGGGCTCGAATCCCCAACCGTCATGGGCGTTCAAGGTGTGGCTGACCATATTGCGGTGGGTCAGCATGACGCCCTTGGGTCGTCCGGTCGTGCCCGAGGAGTACATGACCAGGCAGACGTCCTCCTCCTCGACGTCGTCCTGGTGGCCGAGCGGCTCGGACGTGGCGAGCCAGGCTTCGTACTCGTCACCGTCGGCACCCTCGGGTGTCACCTCGATGATCTTCTCCACGTTGGCGATGGACTCGCGGATACTGTTGATCGTCGGCGTCAACTCCGCCCCGACGAACAGCACCCTGGCGCCGGAGTCGTTGACCGCGTAGTCGACCTCGTCACCGGCGGAGCGCCAGTTGATGATCGCGGTCGCAGCACCGATCGAGCCGGCGGCCTGACTGATCTCCACGCAGGCAGGGTGGTTCTTGTCGAGGAAGGCGACGACGTCGCCCCGCCCGATGCCGAGATCCTTCAGGCCTCCGGCTGCGCGGCGTACCCGGTCGTTCCACTGGGCCCAGTTCCAGACGCGCTCACCGTAGGTGAACGCCTCCGCTTCAGGAGTGTGCTCGGCCCACCAGGCCGCGCGGTCGTCGAGGAATCTGGGTTCGGGTGGCTGAGTCATGTCGGAAGTGTGACTCAGCCCACTACTCGACTCAAGCGGAACGCAGATTTTCAGGCTCTTCTCTTCTGCCCAGCCCGCTCTCAGGGTGTTCACAGGGTTCCGGGCGAATGTCGAAGACATGAACAAGACGCCCGACGAACCCCAGCACGAAGGCAGCACTTCCCCCTCCGGAGGCTCAGACGCCGGCCCACCCGCCTGGATGGGAACCCAGCAG
>JAKDNC010000547.1 GCA_030452025.1 Nocardioides sp.
CGCACCGGGTTGCTCCTCGGCTCCTTCGCCCTCACTGGAGTGGAGGACATCGACCTCTCGGCGTACCTGGCTCTCCCGGAGGCCATGGACTTCGTGCCGACCGCGCTCGACGCGCCGGAATCACATCCGCCTGACCTTCACGTCGTGCCGGATCCGGACGAGGCGGAGAAGAAGCTCGCCGCAGCGAGGGAGGAGCTCGCCGAGACCGAACGCACCGCCGACAGGGCTACCGAGGCATTGACTGCCGCCGACGCCGAGGTGGCCGACCTGGAGGCCAAGAGCCTGCAGGTCCAGGCTGAGATCGACGAGCTCCGGCGCCGACTCGAGGACCACGAGGAGGAACAGGACGCGGTCGACGAGTCCATTGCCGAGGCGCAGGCCCACGTCGAGGCAGCGCGGGACGAGGTCAGCGTCGCCGACGCGGCCCGCGCCAAGGCCGCTGCGCTGGTCCAGTCACTGACGTAACTTCGGCAGGTGCATCACTCAGCCCAGCCCTTCGACCTCTCGACAGCGTCGCGCCATTTCGCGTGGGCGGCATCGGCGCGCTCCCGGGCATCGGAGGCCGCCGACGGCTCGAAGCGGCGATCCAGCTGCCAGGTCTCCCGGAGCTCGTCCGTCGAGTCCCACACCCCCGTGCCGAGCCCGGCGAGGAATGCGGCCCCCAGTGCAGTGGTCTCCACGATTTTCGGCCGCTCGACGGGTACGCCGATCTGGTCGGCCTGGAGCTGGCAGAGAAGGTTGTTGTCGGCGGCCCCTCCGTCGACGCGCAGGGAGGCCCCCTCCGCTCGCGGCATCGTGTCCAGGACGTCACGGACCTCGAAGGCGATCGCTTCCAGGGTGGCGCGGATGATGTGGGCCCGGGAGGTTCCACGGGTGAGGCCGATGATCATGCCGCGCGCGTGCGGATCCCAGTCCGGGGCGCCCAGGCCGGTCAGCGCCGGCACGAACACGACGCCCTCGGAGTCCGGCACCGTCCGGGCGATCCCCTCGGTCTCAGCGGCATGCCCGACGATCTGCAACCCGTCGCGCAACCACTGCACGGCGGCCCCGGTGACGAAGATCGCGCCCTCGTTGGCGTAGGTGAGGTCACCGTCGGGGGAGCGCCACGCAGCCGTGGCGAGCAGGCCGGCATCGCTGCGCCGGATCGACGTGCCGGTGTTGGTCAACAGGAAGGAGCCCGTGCCGTAGGTGCACTTGGTGTCGCCTTCGTCGAAGCAGGTCTGCCCGAAGAGAGCGGCCTGCTGGTCCCCGGCCATCCCCGCGATGGGGAGCTCGAGACCGGCGAACACCTTCGGGTCCGTGGTGGCGACCTCGCCCCAGTTGGGGACCAGTTCGGGAAGCGCATCCCGGGGGACCCCGAACAGGTTGCACAACTCCTCGGACCAGTCGCCGGTGTGGAGGTCGAAGAGCAGCGTGCGGCAGGCGTTGGAGACATCGGTGACATGCCAGGTCCCGCGAGTCATCCGCGCGATCAGGTAGGACTCGACGGTGCCGATCGCGTAGCGCCCTGACTTGACGTGGGCCCACGTGTGCGGCTCGTTCTCGGCGAGCCAGGTCAGCTTGGTGCCGGAGAAGTAGGGGTCAAGGCGCAGCCCGGTCAGTTCCGTGACCCGGTTCTCGTGGCCGGCGTCGCGCATCCGGGTGCAGATCTCTGCGGTACGACGGTCCTGCCACACGATCGCGCGGCGCGGCGAGCCCAGCGTCTCCCGGTCCCACAACATGATCGTCTCGCGCTGGTTGGTGATCCCGATCCCGGTCAGCTCGGTGCGGTCGACCTTGGTCAGCACCTCACGTGTCGACTCGAGCGTGGCCTGCCAGATCTCCTCGGGGGTGTGCTCGACCCATCCCGGGCGGGGAAAATGCTGTGCGAACTCCTGGTAGCCCTTCGCGGCGATCGTTCCCTCCGGAGTGACCACGACCGCGGTGACGCCCGTCGTGCCGGCGTCGATGGCAAGGACGCTCATGTTGTCTCCAATCTGCATTCGCGCTGCGGCGCCTCGCTCCGGCAGTGCTCGTTCCTCGCGCTACCTCCGCGGGGGCTCATGTTGACTCCTTCGATGCGCGCAGGATCGCCAGCACCCGGCGATCGATCCACGAGCCGCTCGGCGCGACCCGCATCTCGTAGTTCTCCGTGCCGGCCCAATCGAGCAGGTCGTCGTGACCCCGGGCACGCACCAATTCCGTGATCTCCCGATCCAGCTCGGGTGTGACCGTCACCTTGTCCTCCTCGGACGTCGCGGTGAGGAAGAGGTCGTTGAGGTCAAGCAGCCGTGCCAGCTCCGGTATCGGCGCGGGATGGTCATCCACCCGCAGGTCGACCGCGACGTCGTCGTGGCCGCCGTACCCGGCTCCCTCGCGCACGACGAGCAGCGCGGCCGACTGCCTCCCGCGTCGGTCGCCTCCGGCCAGGTCCCCGGCGGTGAGCGCGGCGAGCAGGCGAGCGGCCAACGCAACAGAGGCCTCGGTCTCGAGGAAGGCCCGCTCCATTTCCTCGACCACCTCCGGTCCCGTGAGGATGTTGCCTTGGACGGCGTAGCCGTCGCCGGTGACCCCGCCCGCCCACGGAAAGCAGGCGTCGCCTGTGTGCGTGGCGGCAGCGCCGTCAGCATCGACGATGCCGACCTGGCGGTGATCCCGGTCAGGGTCCTCCTCCAGAAGGCGTTGCAGGGCGACACCTGCGGCAGCGCCCCCGTCGAGCAGGCTGAGCCCGATGCCCTTGTAGGACACGTTCGCGTTTGCCTGTGTGGCAAGGGCGCCGATCCCGGCGACAGCGGTTGGTACGGCATTGCCGACGGCGAGGAACTTGGAGGCCACGGCGACGCCCCACGACTCCCCGTCGGCGGAGCGGGCCACGATCGAGAAGGTC
>JAKDNC010000548.1 GCA_030452025.1 Nocardioides sp.
AAGCCCGCCGCGACGTGACCACCAGGACCGGCGCCTACCGACGCATCGGAGAGCAGCTCGGTATCAATTGTGTGTGATCGACTGTTTGTAGGCCAGTTCAGCAAGGAAAACCTGCCAAGTTAGTGGCAGGAATCCCGCCAAAAGAGCGATAAGAATCCGGCCACCACAGCGACAACCCAAACCGGGAAAAGCGCTCTGAGAAATGATCACCCTGATGGCCAGGACCATGCCCGAAAAGGAAGGAAGGACATGGGCCCGCCACCACTCATATAAGTTCCTTACGGCGCCGCCATTCCACTAGCAAATGGCGCCGGAAGGGCTGGAAAGCAGATGACGGTACCCATGTCCATGCAAGAAGATATCAGGCGTCTGGACGCCGAGGGAGCCACAGGGCGGGCGATCGCCCGACAGCTGGGCATCAGCCGCGACTCCGTGGCCAAGTACGTCGGGCTCGAGGATTGCTCGCCAACACCACCAACACCACAAACACGCCCCGGTGGTTCGGTGCTGGCAGGGTTTGAGGAGACCATCGATACCTGGCTCAGAGAGGATGCGCGACGCGCACGCAAACAACGCCATACCGCCAAGCGCGTCTTCGACCGTCTGGTCGCCGAGCACGGTTTCTCAGGCTCCTATTCCCCGGTCCAACGCCACGTGAAGCGCTTTCACACCCGGCACCGGAGACCGGGCGAGGGCTACGCGGAACTAGTCTGGCCCGCGGGGAGCGCGCAGGTCGATTTCGGCCAAGCCGAAGCCATCATCGCCGGGGTGCGGCAGCTGCTTC
Organism: Nocardioides sp.; assembly: GCA_030452025.1. Classification (GTDB taxonomy): domain Bacteria; phylum Actinomycetota; class Actinomycetes; order Propionibacteriales; family Nocardioidaceae; genus Nocardioides. Next base: position 785 of record JAKDNC010000548.1, read on the forward strand.
ATATCCTGGTGATCACGTTCCCGTTTTCGAACATGCGCTTCGTGCAGGCCTACCGCGGCGAAACGGCAGAATGTGTCTGTCACGGGCTGCGCACCATCTTCGAACACATCGGTGCAGCCCCAAGGCAGTTGGTCTTCGACAACGCCACCGGCGTCGGCTGGCGCACCGGGGAAGAGGTCGTCGAGTCCAAGCTGTTCTCCGCGTTCAAGCTGCATTACCGGGCCCAGGCCCGCTACTGCAAACCGAACTCCGGGAATGAAAAGGGCAACGTGGAAAACGCGGTCGGGTTCCTGCGCCGCAACTTCATGGTCCCCGAGCCCGAAGCCGAATCCATGGCTGGCCTGAATGAGGTCCTGCTGGCCCGTTGCGAGGAACTGGCCACCGCCACGCATTGGCGCAAGGGCCTGGCCATCGGTGAACTCTTCTCCGAGGACATCGCCGCGTCGATGGAGTTGCCCGGGGTTGGTTTCGACCCGGTGCGCTACGAGTCCCGTAGGGCCGACAAGACCGGGAACGTCCTCATTGACGGCAACACCTACGCCGCCGGACCCTCGATGCATTCGCGTGACCTCACGGTCGGGCTGCGCCACGACAAGGTCGAGATCCTCGACGAGCAAGCAGAACCCGTCATCACGTTCAACCGGGTCTTCGGCAAGCAGTCCAAGACGGTGTTCGAGCCGGCGACGTTGTTGCCGTTGTTGGAGCGCAAGCCCGGTTCATGGTCGCATTCACCGCTGCGTGAGCTGGTTCCGGACCCGGTGCGTGACTGGCTCGATACCGCCAGGTCACCGGATCGGCGACGCCTGTTCAACGCGGTGGACGCCGCTGCGGGCTCGGCCGGTTTCGATGCCGCCGTACAGGCAGCCGAGACTCTGATACGTCGCGGCGATGCCCCGGATGCCGCCGGTTTGGGGATGCTCGCCCGCCGGATCGCCAACGGGGCCGAACCTGACGTGTCCGGGGTGGACCTGGGCGTTTATGACAACCTCGTCGCCACTGCCGGAGAACCGGCATGAGCGCGGTCGTGGAGGTCCAGGACATCGTGGACGCCGGTAGGGCGGCGTCGTTGACGAGCAGTGTTCTGGAGCAATGGGCGCTGAAGGGGACTCCGAAGCAGCGTGAATACCTGTTGGGGATCCTGCAGGCGGAGCATGCCTCGAGGCAGGAATCCCGTCGCCAGCGTCTGCTTCGTGCTGCCCGGCTGCCGGCACTGAAGTCCGTGGAGGGCTATGACTGGTCGGCGGTGCGGTTCCCGACCGATTATGGCCGCGAGGCATTGCTCTCGCTGGACTTCATTGACCAGGCCCAGGACCTTGTCCTTTATGGCGACGTGGGCACCGGCAAGACGCATCTGGCATCGGCGTTGGCTGCCGCTGCCTGCCGGAAGGGCATCCCGGCGAGGTTCTTCACGACCTCGGCGTTGGTGATGCAGTTGCGTCGGGCCAAGGAGGAGCAACGTCTGGATAAGGAACTCGCTGCCTTGGCCAGGAACCGGGTTTTGATTATTGACGAGCTTGGCTATCTGCCTATTGATACCGAAGGGGCACGCCTGTTGTTCCAAGTCATATCGGATGCGTATGAAAAACAGAGTCTGATTTTGACAACAAATTTGGAATTCTCCCGGTGGGGAACCGTGTTCGGCGACGACAACATGGCTGCCGCGGTGATCGATCGCCTCGTCCATCACGGTCGTCTTTTGCAGTTCCGCGGGGAGTCCTACCGGGTCAAAAATGCGCTGATGAAATAGCTTGGTGCTGATTTGGCAGGAAAGCGTGCCGCAGTGGCCTGATTCTTAGCGCTTTAATGGCCGACTTCGAGTTGACGAAACACATATCAATCCGGAGTCGTTGCGGAACTGGGTCAAGCAAGCCGAAATCGACGGCGGACAGCGCCCGGGTACCAGCAGCGACGAAGCGACCCGGCTGACAGAGCTCGAACGTGAGGTACGCGAGCTACGGCGGGCGAACACGATCCTGCGCCAGGCCTCGGCTTTCTTCGCGGCGGAGCTCGACCGCCCCTCGAGATGATGTGCGCGTTCATCGACGAACACCGGGATGAACACGGGGTCGAGCCGATCTG
>JAKDNC010000549.1 GCA_030452025.1 Nocardioides sp.
GGAACGCGTTGATCACCTCATAGGCTTCCTGGACGGACTGGGAGAACCTGGGCAGCGAGATGAAGCCATGCAGCGCTCCGGGCACTCGGTGGATCCGCACCGCGTTGCCGGCATCGGCGAGGGCGCGCCCGTAGGCCTCGCCCTCATCGCACAGCAGATCCAGCTCCGCAGTGATCACCAGAGTCGCCGGTTGGCCGGAAAGGTCGGCTGCCAGCAGCGGAGCGACAAGTGGGTTGCGCCGCTGCTGACGGTCGGGAACGTAGAGATCGAAGTAGTCCTCGACCTCGGCGGTGGTGAGTCGATAGTCCCCACCGTGGCTGCGCACCGAGGCGAACGGGGAGGTCTTCGGATCGTGGTCCCAATGTGTCACCGGATAGAGCAGGATCTGTCGGTTCGGTGGGCGATGTCCGCGTTCTCGCAGCAGCAATGAGATGACAGCAGCGAGGTTTCCTCCGGCGGAATCCCCGACCAGGATGATCTGGTCGGCGTCTGCGGCACCCACCCGATGCGGTTCGTCCAGCAGCAGTCGGGCGACGCCGTAGCAGTCCTCCAGGCCCGCCGGGAACGGGTGCTCCGGCGCGAGCCTGTAGTTGACGGAGGCGACGGCGCAGCCGGTGAGGTCCGCCATTCTGGCACACGCCGGAGTGTACGTCTCGATGTCTCCGGTGACCCAGCCGCCGCCGTGGAAGAAGACGAGGACATCCTCGCGGCGTTTCTCCTTCGGCTGGAAGATCCGGACAGGGACGTGCGAGTCGTCGCCGGACAGGGGCTGCCAGCGCGAGGTCCGATACGGTGGCATCAGCAGCGCGGCGAGTCGGCGCTGCATCCGACGGACCTTCTCGTAGTCCTCACGCATGTTGAGCCGGGGTGCGGCGAACAGGCGCAGCACTGCCCGAGACAGTCTGTTCACGGCCGGGAGTCGACTCTGGGAGGGGATTCTTCCATGCCCCCAGCTTAGAGGCAGGTCAGTCGGGTGTCCGCGCCACGATGAGGTGGCGAGTGGAGTGTGCGACGAACGACTCGCCTCGGCGGAGTCGAGCATCGAGTTCTCGCAGCTGGGGCAGGTAGTCCTCGACGCTGAAGTCCGGCGCCCACCAGGGGCATTTGCGCAGGATCCAGATGACGGCGCCGATATCGTAGAACTCCATGCGGCAGCGCGCAGTCCGAAGCGTTTCGAGTGCGAGTCCGGCCGCCTCGGCGTCATGGACCTCTGTGTCGGGGTGTCGGCTCCTGCGATTTGCCGGCTGGGGTCCGAGGAAGAACTCAATGAGTTCGAACGCCGAGGCAGGTCCGACGTGCTGAGCGAAGTAGGTGCCTCCGGGCACGAGGACCCGCGCGATCTCCGACCACACTGGTCGCACCGGATGGCGAGAGCTGACCAGGTCGAAGCTGCCGTTGGCGAAGGGAAGTTTCTCGGGACCGGACTCGACGACATCGACCCTGCGCGGGCCCAGGCGCTTCCGGGCGCGGGCGACGTTGGGCGGATGGGCCTCGGTGGCGGCCATACGAGGTGGCAGCAGCGGAGCTTCGGCGATGACCTCACCACCGCCGGTGTCGATGTCGAGGGCGGCGCTTGCAGTGGACAGGCGCTGGGCGAGGAGATGGGCGTAGTCCCACGGCGGCCGTTCTTCGGTGGCGCGTCCGTCGAGCCAGGAGAAATCCCACCCGGCGACATCGGCGGCCAGTGCCTCGGAGACCAGTGTGTCGAAGGTGCGCATAGTGCAATCGTTGCCTATGCGTCGAGTGCTTGTACAGGCGGTCCTGCGAAATCAGCGGCAAGCCAGGCCCCCACCTCTGTCGCGAGTGACGACGGTGCTTCGAGAGGCACGAGATGCCCAGTTCCCGGAAACCGAGTCGCGAAATGACCAGTTGAAACCTCTCGATTTGACCAATGGAAAGCTCGCGAAATGACCAGTGGTCGCCAAATCACCAGTCCATCCAATGCTCATGTCGGACCGCCTCGGCGGATGTTGCGGAGTGTGAAACTCAGCGCGCATTGCGCAGATTCTTAGCTGACGGGTGGTCACAAATCGACGCATAAGCGGCATGATGGCCTTATGACCACAGATATGGATATTGCGCTCAACGCCGAGCTCGACTCGATCATCGATATCGCCGCCGACCTGGGCCTGGAATCACACGACATCGTGCCTTACGGATGGACGAAAGCCAAGGTCCCCATCGACGTTCTCGACAAGGCGGCCGAGACCACAACCGACGGTCACCTCATCCTCGTCACCGCCATGAGCCCGACACCGGCGGGCGAGGGCAAGACCACGACGAGCATCGGGCTGGCCGACGGGCTCAACGAACTCGCACGGTCGAAGCCGGAGGTGGGCAAAGCGGTGCTGGCTCTGCGCGAACCCAGCATGGGTCCGGTCTTCGGCATGAAGGGCGGAGCAGCCGGCGGGGGATACGCCCAGGTCGTGCCGATGGAGGACATCAACCTCCACTTCACCGGCGATTTCGCAGCCATCGCCGCAGCGAACAACCTCGCCGCCACGATGCTCGACAACCACATCCACCACGGCAACGAACTCGACGTCGACTCGCGCCGCATCCATATCCGGCGCGTCGTCGACCTCAACGATCGTGCGCTGCGCGGCGTCGTCATCGGCCTCGGCGGACTTAACGGGGGAGTGCCGCGAGAGGACGCCTTCGACATCGTCGTCGCCAGCGAAGTCATGGCGGTCTTCTGCCTGTCCACCTCCTTGATCGACCTCAAGCAGCGGCTGGGGCGAATCGTCCTCGGCCACAACCGGAGTCGCGAACCGATCACGGTCAGTGACATCGGCGCGGCCGGGGCGATGACTGCGCTGCTGCGAAGCGCCTTGGCACCGAACCTGGTCCAGAG
>JAKDNC010000550.1 GCA_030452025.1 Nocardioides sp.
GGGCCTGTGCGAGCCGATCCCGCTGCCCCTGCGCACCGGACTCGCCTACGCCGAGGGCAGCGTCCAGGCAAGGATGGGCGACCCCAAGTCACCCGACTCCAGCGCCGCCCGCGAGTGGCGCACCGACCGGGATCGCGTCGGCGCCGTCCCAGGCGAGCAGGACGATCTCGCCCACGTCCGGATGTACGGCGACGACGCGCCGCTCTCCGTGTTGACCACACCACCGGGAGCCGACGAGCAGTTCAACGACGAACCGCACCGTCTGGGGCAGTACGCGTGGGCGGTCTGGGGCCCGCTGCTGACCGGCGCGGAGAAGGTGGGACCTCTATGAGTGAACCCGTGAGTGAACCACTCAGTGATCCGGGGACGGATCCCTTCGACATCCGCGACCCGCTGCCCCCGGTCGGCACCACTGTCCTGGAGGCCAGCGCCGGCACCGGCAAGACCTGGACCATCGGCGCCCTGGTCACCCGCTTCGTCGCCGAGGGGGAGGCGAAGCTGGAGGAGATGCTCGTGGTCACCTTCGGCCGGGCCGCCAGCCAGGAGCTCCGCGAACGCGTCCGCAGCCAACTCGTCGAGGCCGAGCAGGCCCTCGCCGATCCCACCAGGGCCGCCGGGGGCAGCGACCTGCTCGACCTGCTGCTCGACGCGGACCCGGCCGAGGTCGCGCTGCGGCGCCGGCGGATCCGCGACGCGCTCGGCAGTTTTGATGCCGCCACCATCGCCACCACCCACCAGTTCTGTCAGATGGTGCTGCGCAGCCTTGGTGTGGCCGGCGACACCGACGCCAGCGCTCGGCTCGTCGAGGACCTTGACGAGCTCCTCGTCGAGGTGGTCGATGACATCTACCTGCGCGGCTTCGCCGACGACCCGACCCCGCCGACCTTCACCAGGGCCGACGCTCTGGCCCTCGCCCGCGCGGCCGTGGGCGACCCGCAGGCGCGGCTCGAGCCCGCCGCCGCGGAGCGCACGTCCGAGCCCGGGCGACGACTTGGCTTCGCCCGCCTGGTCCGCGACGAGATGGATCGTCGCAAGCGCCGGCTCGGGGTTCTCTCCTACGACGACCTGCTCTCCCAACTCGCCGATGCGCTGGCCCAGGAGGACGCGCCTGCCCGGGAAAGGATGCGAGGCCGCTGGAAGGTGGTCCTCGTCGACGAGTTCCAGGACACCGACCCGGTCCAGTGGCAGGTCCTGGACCGCGCCTTCTCCGGCCACGCCCGGATGGTCCTGATCGGGGACCCGAAGCAGGCGATCTACGCCTTCCGTGGTGGGGACGTGGTCACCTACCTCAGCGCCGCCGAGTCCGCCTCTGTCGAGAAGACCCTGGCCACCAACTGGCGCTCGGACCAGCCGTTGCTGGACAGCGTGCAGGTGCTCCTCCGGGGTGCGGCCCTCGGCGACGAGCGGATCGTCGTACACCCGGTCCGGGCCGCGCACGCGGAGTCACGTCTGGTCGGCGCCCCCGAGCCGGATCCGTTCCGGGTGCGCGTCATGCGCCGAGACCAGCTCGGCCACACCGGCAGCAAGGGACTCAAGATGGGCGACGTACGTCCCCACATCGCGCGCGACTGCGCCCACGACATCCGTGAGCTACTCACCTCGGAGGCCACTTTCGCAGGGGACCCGATCGCGCCGGGCCACGTCGCCGTGCTCGCCCACACCGGCAAGCACCTCCTCGAGGTGAAGCGGGCTCTGGCCGAGGTCGGCGTCCCCGCGGTCATCGCCGGTGGCGGCAGCGTCTTCGCCACCCCCGCCGCTCTCGAGTGGCTCCGCCTGCTCGAGGCGCTCGAGCGGCCCCATCGCTCCGCCCGCGTGCGCAGCGCCGCGCTCACCCCGTTCCTCGGGTACGACGCGGTGGCCCTCGACGCCGACGAGTCCCTCACCGACGTGGTCGCCGACCGGCTCCGCGACTGGGTGGACCTCTTCGACCGGCGCGGGATCGCGGCCGTCCTCGAGGCCGCCGTGATCGGCGGGCTCTACGAGCGGGTCCTCGCCACCACCGACGGCGAGCGTCTGCTGACTGATCTGCGTCACGTCGGTCAAGCGCTGCACGAAGCGGCCTTGGTCGACCGGCTCGGACTGGTGGCGCTGTTGACCTGGCTGCGCGAACAGATGGCCGAGGACAAGGTCCAGGTCGCCTCCGAGCGGACCCGTCGGCTCGACAGCGACGCCGCTGCCGTCCAGCTGGTCACCATCCACGGCAGCAAGGGCCTGCAGTACCCAGTCGTCTACCTGCCTTTTGTCGCCGATCGCTTCGCGCGCGACCCGCAGCATATCCAGCAGTAACACATCAGGCGATTTGACGGCTTGTAACGCCCGCGCCATCACCACCGTGTCGAAGCTATTATCAGCGAAACGCGCTAAGCCGTCATTGAGGTCTTGCTCGACAATGGATAAGCCATTGGCAATCGCCTCGTTGATTTTGTCTTCGTCAATCTCAAGCCCGTATCCAGTCACGCCGCGATTTTTTTGTAAATGGGCGAGCAGCTCACCGTTACCACAACCCAAGTCTAAAACGTGTGAGTTTGGAGCAATCCAGCGCTCGGCCAATTGATGATCCATTCTCATGAGCGCGCTCCTGATTCTTTATAACTGCTTTGATGATTGTTTTTCTTGCTGTTTTGATCGTTACTTTTTGACAGGCTATCTTTTGACTTATTCGCCGTGATAAAGGGAGCATTCAAAAACCCTCTGACCGCGCCCATATAACGTGGAATATCAAATAAAAACGAATCATGGCCATGCGGTGCATCGACATTGATATAGCTGACCGGCTTACCAGTGGCCATCAGTGCATCGACGATTTCTTGTGAGCGCTCTGGTGCAAAACGCCAATCTGTGGTAAATGACAC
>JAKDNC010000551.1 GCA_030452025.1 Nocardioides sp.
CCCGGACCGAGTGCCATTCTCCGGCGGTCGGTCCAGCAAGGCCTCGCAAGCGATCAGCGATAGCCTCAGGGGTGACTAGCAGCTCGTGGCGGGAGGGTCGTGATGGCCGAGGCAGACCCTCGATCCCGAACTCCTTGACGAGCTGTGTGAGACCCAGCTTACTCCCCCCGCGCGATTGATGTCAAGCTAGGGCTTGCGGGGAGGCGGAATTAGTGCAATAATGCCCCGCCGGGGTGCGTTTGTGGGAAGTCGACCCCTGCGGTTGCGATGTAGGGTAGGAGCACCTCGCGTACGGGTCGGGAGGGGCGGTACCGATGAGAAGTAGAGAAGGCATTTAGATTCCAAGCGAGAAGACTTCCATGACGGCCTCGACTTCGCCCAAACGTAAGCGCCTACGCCCTCGCCCCGCTCGCTGGGTACCACCCACAGGACGGGACGCCCTCCGCCTGGCTGAGCAGGTGCGCGAACGCAGCCAACGGACCAACATCCCTCTGACGAAGAGCTTCGTGCGCGCATCAGCCCCGGGCATTCAGCCGATGCTGTACCGGCTCTATGCCGGCGGCAGGTCCGGCATTGTCGCGGTCAAGCTCTACCTTGCTCTGGTCTGGCGCTGCTCGGCCCCTCCGTATAGCTCCCGTCGGGACTCGGCTCGGGCATGGGCGACGCTTCTGGACTTAGATGATCCCGGCGGCAAGGGGGCCCGACGAGTCCGGTCAGCCCTTCAGAAGCTCGAGGACCTCGAGCTAGTAAGGATTGACGAGGACCCGGGATACCCGCCGACGGTCACTCTGCTGGCCGAAGCGGGCGACGGCACTCCGTACGAGCCAGCCAGCACTCGGAGCTTCAAGATGAACCGCGGGCGAGGCACGCCCGACTCGGACAGCTACTACTTCCAAGTGCCCGCTGCCATGTGGACCCAGGGGTACATCCAAGCCCTGTCCGGACCAGGCATGGTCATGTACCTGGCTCTCGCTTGCGAGCAGGCCTACAGACGCGACCAATGGTTCAGCACCGAGCAGTTCCCCGAACGGTTCCTCTTCTCGGCCCAGACACGGGCAGAGGGCACCAAAGAACTCAAACAAGCAGGACTGCTCCGCGTGACATCCAAGATGCTCGATGAGGCGGGCCAGACCGTTTCGTTCGGACGGATGCGACGACGAAACAGCTACAGGCTCACAGGCGCCGCCGTCCCCGCGAAGGACTAGGACCTAGCGGGCATCGTGCCACGGTTCGCTGAGGCGTAAGGAAACGGCAGAAGTGGAAGCGCGCCGCTCGGCCTCGGTTGGTCGTGACCTGCTAGTACGCTCGTAGGTAATCGCAACAGAGGGAGATCCATGGCGAAGGCGCTGTCGTTGAACGAGATCCGGCGGCGCGCTGCGCAGTTCGTCGTGGACTGGCGTGACGAGCCCGGGGATGAGCGTCAGCAGGCGCAGTCGTTCATACGCGACCTACTGCGGGTCTTCGGGATCACGAGTACAAAGGCTGCGCTGTATGAGAAGCGCGCTAAGCGCTCCTCGACGGGGCACCGCGGATACATCGACGCCCTCGTGCCGGGCCTGTGCGCGATCGAGATGAAGTCCGCCGGGAAGGACCTCGAGGCAGCCGAACGCCAGGCGCTGGACTACATCGACGACCTGACAGACGTGGAAACCCCACGCTGGGTCATCTCAAGCGACTTCACTCAGTTCCGCATCCTGGACCTCAAAGCACCCGACGGCGCCGACACGCGCACCTTCACCCTCGAAGAGCTGCCGGCCAACTCCGACCTGCTGGCGTTCCTGGCCGGCTACCAGACCAGCCCCTTCGGGAACCAGCAGCAGGAGGAAGCCTCGGTCAAGGCCGCCCAGATCATGGCCAACCTGTACGAGGCGCTCTCGGAGTCCGGCTATGACGACCATGATGCATCCGTCTTCCTCGTGCGGGTGCTGTTCTGCCTATACGCCGATGACGCCGGCGTGTGGGGCGAGCGTGACCAGTTCTATGAGTTCCTCGAGCAGCGCACCAGCGAGGATGGCTCCGACCTTGGCCCACAGCTATGGATGCTGTTCCAGGCCATGAACCGCGAGACCGGTAAACGGCAAAGCAACCTGGATGAGTCCATCGCTCGGTTCCCCTACGTCAACGGTGGCATCTTCGCTGAGCCCGCCTCAATCCCCTCGTTCGACTCCAGCATGCGCGAGCTGCTCCTGCAGGCCTGTGCGTTCAACTGGTCCGCGATCTCTCCGGCCATCTTCGGGGCACTGTTCCAGGCCGTGAAGGACGCGCAGGCGCGCCGTGAGCTGGGTGAGCACTACACGACCGACACGAACATCCTCAAGACCATCCAGCCGCTGTTCCTCGACGAGCTCCGCACCCGCTTCACCGACGCCGTGCACGACATCGGCAAACTCAAACGCCTCCGCACTGACCTCGGCCAGCTCCGCGTCCTCGACCCCGCGTGCGGGTGCGGCAACTTCCTCGTCGTCGCCTACCGCGAGCTACGCACCCTGGACCTGGACATCCTCAAGCGCCTCCAAGAGCTCGGCGACACCAGCTGGAAGTCCCCCACAGCGTTCTTCCTCAAGGAAGACCTCCCTGTCACCCTGGACCACTTCGCCGTGATCGAGATCGAGGAATGGCCCGCCCGGATCGCCTCGACCGCCCTGCACCTGGTCGACCACCAGGCCAATCAAGCCATGGAGCTCGCCCTGGGGCAGGCACCAGATCCGCTGCCGCTGGACCGGATCGAGACCATCCATGTCCACAACGCCCTGCACGCCGACTGGTCTCGCATCTTTCCCGCCTCGCCGCAGGTGATGATCGTTGGCAACCCACCCTTCATCGGGCACAAGACGAAGACCCGCGGCC
>JAKDNC010000001.1 GCA_030452025.1 Nocardioides sp.
CATCGCGCACCCGGGCCGCCACACCACACAACTGATCCAACTGCTCCCCGGTCGCAGCCAACAAGGCCGCAGCCTCGCCCTCATCCAGGGAGGCCCCACGCTCGGCACGGACCAGAGCACGACGAATCTGCCCAGAGGTCGGTTGCTCCACCACGGCCTTCATGTCATCTCGTGCCAACATCGCTACCCCTTCACTTAGTGACTCAGGCGACGCTATCGTGGCTATGAAGCCGTGTGAACGGCACGAGCCACCTTCTCCTCCTCCCCAAAACTTGTAAGAGTGTGACAATGCCTCGATCACCAAAGATGGGCCCGGAAATGACCACCGACGCGTTGAGCCTGGCCGATATCTGCGCATTGCCAATGATGTCCGGTGTCGAGGTCTTGGCGGGAGGATCCGGCCTGGACCGCCCGGTGGTGCGGTTGAACGTGATGACTCACCCCGGCATCACCCGGTGGACCAAGGAACAGGAATTCCTGCTGACCACGGGATATCCGTTGCCCGCCACCGAAGTCGACCTCACCCGCCTCATCACGGAGTTGGACATGTGCGGGGTGAGCGCTCTGGCCGTCAAGCTGGACAGCTATCGGGAGGAGATTCCAGCCGTGACGCTGGCTGCCGCAGACCGTCTCGGCTTCCCGGTCCTGTCCATTCCCCCGGCCATCGCATTCGATGACATTCTCTCCACCGTCCTTGCTCTGATCGCCAACCGTCAGGTGGCGACGCTCACCCGGGCACAGGACCTGAGTGACGCGTTGCTGCAGGTGTCGATGCGAGGCAGCCTCGACGACATCCTGGCCAGACTCAGCACTGGGCTCGGCCAAGCTGGCGTGCTCTGCTCTGATGCCAGCGGTGAGGTGCTCGCGGAGCACCTCACCGACGAGGACCGTGAACATCTCAAGACTCATGGGGCGCTCCGGGCCGACGGCAGACTGTCGAGGCTGGCAGCGGTGACCGCTGCGGCTTCACATCCGTCTCTGGTGGTCCGACCGCTGCCCACTGAGGACTCGGCCCAAGGTCACCTCTTGGCGATCCGTCGCTCCGGCGAATTCGACGCACACGAAGTGATGATGGTCGAGCAGGCGGCGATGGTCTCAGCCCTGAACATCTCCAAGACAGTGGCCGTCCACGACGTCACCCGGCGGTTCGCCGCCAATGCTCTGCAGAGTCTGCTGACCGGGCCCACGGATCAGCTCGATGATCTGGTCACGAGCGCCACGGCCTTCGGTTGGGACCTGCGTCGTCGATCACGGGTCCTGACCGGGCTGCTCCCCGAAGAGGTCGACCCCGCGCTCCGCGAAGGCGTGAGCAACGAATGGGATGCGATGATCCGGTCGACGGACCCTGCGGCGGCGACTGGCGGCATCGGTGCCTCCTTGGCGGCTGTGTGCGATGCGAATCTCGACAGCGAACGGCTGGCCTCCGCAGTCGCCCGCCGGATCGCCGCCCACTGCTCGGTCACGATCAGCGTCGGGATCAGCGACCCGGTTGATCAAGCCGGCGCCCTGCACCAGGCCTGGCCCCAGGCCAAGACAGCGGCGACTCTCGCGGCCCGACTCGACGACGCGCCCCGAGTTCGTCGCTATGAGGCCCTCGGCCTCCTGCGACTCCTCGACGCGGTCTCAGATCGGGCCGAGGTCGAGAGCTTCCTGCAACACACCCTCGGGCCAGTGCTGGATCTTCCCGAGCACCAGAGCAACGAGATGCTCGCGACCCTCAAGGCACTCGTGCAGCATCGATTCAACGCCGCCGAGACCGCCCGGGTGATGCACTTCCACTACAACACGGTGCGCTATCGCGTTCGGAAGCTCGAGTCCCTGCTCGGAGACTTCACCCATGACAATCACATCGCGTTGTGCATCGGGGTCGCGCTGGAGGCGTTGCCGCTGACCGGACGTGGAAGGCGGGCCCGCTCATCGGGCGCTCTCCCTCGCGCAGACTGAGAGTCTGCGTTTATCGCCAGAGGTCGGCGATTCCGGTCAGCGCGTTCCATCCCAGATAGAGGGTGAGCAGCCATACCGCGACGCCGATGCCTAGGAGCCATGTCGGGTATCGATATCCTTGGAGCAGGTCCCTGCGCCGCCAAGCGACATATAGGATCACTGTGAAGCCGAGCGGCAGCACCATGCCGTTAAAAGCGCCCGCGAAGATCAACAGCGTCACCGGCGCCTTGCCCAGAACCAGAAAGAGGACGAGGCTCAGGGCGATGAAGCCGACGGTGATCGCGGTGGTGGTCCGAGCAGAGGTGGTTCGGCGCGTCAGGAAGGTCACCGACGTGAACGACGCACCGATCACCGATGTCATGGCCGCAGCCCAGAAGATCACTCCGAACAAGAGACGCCCGATGTCTCCAGCCGCAGCCCCGAAGGCACTCGCGGTCGGGTTCTCCACGCCAAGGTCGGCGCCGGACTGCACCACCCCCAAGATCGCCAGGAAGAGCAGCACCCTCATCACGCCGGTGATGATCACCCCCTGGACCGACCCGTGGGAGATGCGCCGCACAGACTCGACCCCGGACACTCCGGAGTCGAGCAGTCGATGCGCCCCGGCATAGGTCATATAACCCCCGACCGTGCCACCGATCAGCGTGGTGATGGCGAAGAGGTCGACTGTCTCCGGCGCGATGGTGTTGCGAGCTGCGACTCCCAGGTCCGGCCCCGAGGCAACCGCGATATAGGCAGTGAGCACGATCATCAATGCGCCCAGGAAGACCACTGCTTTGTCCAGCGCTGCCCCAGCCCGCTTCACCACGAAGATTCCGACGGCGAAGAGGGCCGAGACGACCGCGCCGACCCGAATGTCGACTCCCAGAGCCGCCTTCACCCCGAGCCCGGTTCCCGCGACATTTCCGATGTTGAAGACGAGACCCCCGCTGACGATCAGCAGGCTGAGCAGGACCCCGGCGGCCGGGTTCACCGAGCGTGCCAAGTCCTGGGCGCGCTCCCCCGAGACGCCGATCACCCGCCATACGTTGAGCTGGACGGCGATGTCCACCAGCGTCGACGCCAGGATCGCGAAGGCGAACGCCGCGCCGAGCTGCACCGTAAAGGTGGTCGTCTGGGTGATGAACCCCGGCCCGATGGCGCTGGTCGCCATGAGGAACATGGCACCGAAGATCGCGCCCCTCCGGGCCACCTTCCTCTGGCCGACCGCTTCGGTCATTGGCTTCAGGCGTCCGCTCCGTGACCCGTGAGCACCCGCAGCTGCTTGAGCTCCTCGATCGTCACTGGGGCGAGGGTCGGGACCTGCTCCGGGACGAGAAGCTCGAAGCCGGTGGCGACCTGCACCTGCTCGATGGAGACGCCTGACTGGAGAGAGTGCAGTCGCATCCGATGGCTCTTGGGGTCGAAGTCCATCAGCGCCAGGTCCGTGACCACCCAGGACGGGCCACCGAAGATCAAGCCTGCGTCAGCGCGGGCAGTTCCCCCGGAGAGATATCCAGGACTGGTCACGAAGTCGACCTTCTCCACGAAGCGACGCGGCTCATGGTTGGTCACGATCAACGTCTCGTTGCACATCGAGATGATGTCGTTTCCGCCGCCCGGCCCGGGGAGCCGCACGTCGGGCTGTTTCGGGTCGCCGATGATGCTGGTGTTCACGTTCCCATAGGCATCGATCTGGGCCACCCCGAGGAAGCCGTAGTCGAAGAGCCCGCGCTGCGCCATCATGAAGATGTCACTTGCGTTGGTAATCATCTCCGCGCCCACTGCGGCACGCATCTCGTTGGTCGAGGCGGGAAACTGGCCCGGCTCAAGTTGGATCCCAACCATGCCGCCCTCGAGGATCACGGTGAGGTCCGGAGCTTGCCGACGTCGCGCGAGCGCAGCGGCGAGCAGCGGCTGGCCGATCCCCGCAAACATCACCTTGCCGTTGTCCAAAATTCTGCTGGCCGTGATCGTCATGATCTCGTCGGGCAGCGCGTCCATGTCAGTCATTTCGGCATCATTCCTTCGGCCAGTTCACGGAGTTCCTTCAACCGGTGCTCGCCGATCGAGCCCAGATAGGACTCGAAGTCCGGGTGCGCGTCCAACACGGAGTCCACGTAAGACCTGGCGCCTTGGGACCCACCCGAGCGGACTTCCTCTACGTAGTCGGAGAACGCCTCGTGATCCGAGTCGTAGCGCCCATAGCACTCGTGCGGATAGGAGCCGAACGGCTGCTCCACGACCGCGTCCACTGCGAATCCGGGAATCAAGGTGCGGGATGGGTCCCTCCGGAAGGACTCAGTGGGCACGATCTCCTCCGCCGAGATGATCAACCGCTGGGCTGCGCGGGCCACGTCGGCGTCCATGAGCTCATACCCATCAATCTGGGCGTTGCCGTGAATGTCCGCCCGCTGGACGTGGATGAGCGCCACATCGGGGTTGAGACTGGGCATGGCCTGCAGGGTCTGACCGGTGTAAGGGCACTCTGTCGTCCGCACACCGAGCGTGGTGGCGAGATCCGATCCCATCATGCTCAGCGTGGGAAGGAAGGGCATGCCCATGGCCCCCGCCTTGTAGCGCAGACCCAGTCCTAGGTGGCTCCACTCCTCGTAGGTGGCCCGGCCCTGCTCGACGTACTCCCGCAGCACCTTGGCCAGACCCCAGCCGTGACCGATACCCACCCAGCTGGTGATCACTCGGTCGGCGGCTCCATGCGCGATGAACAGCTCGGACTCGTAGCAGGTCAGAGGACGTGAGAGCGAGAGTCCCGTTCGGCCTTGACGAAGGATCTCCCACAGCAGCGCCATCGGGGTCCGCGCGTGGTTGGTGCCTCCGACCGCGACGACGAAGTCGTCCTCGACGAAGCGCCGGACTGCGTCTGCTGCGGTCATCAGCTTGTGCGACGGCCCCGCCGAGGCAGCCTCGAGGACCTGACGCGCGCGCACCGCGTCGGCCGGTTTGGTCATCGAGGTCACTTCGCCATCTCCTTCTGGACCAGGGGGAGAACCTCGGCGGCGAACCGCTCGACCTGATCCTGCTCGTATCCGTAGGGGATCAAGCAGATCTCCTGGACCCCGACCTCGATGTGCTCCGCGATCTGCTCGGCACACTGCTCAGGGGTGCCACAGATTGCGCTGTCCGGGGTCGCATCGCTCCATTCCGGCGTGTCGAAGTACGACGCCAGCCATGGCCCGACACGGGAGGTCGCCTCCTCGTGGGAGTCCCCGATGCACAGCGGTAGCTGGGAAACGTTGCGCAGCTCCGCTGGGTCGCGGTCCGCCTCTTCGGCGAACCGGCAGATCTTCGCCCACGACTCCGCAAACGCCTCCGCGGTGTAGAAATAGGTCAGCCAGCCGTCGCCCATGGTGGCCACGCGCCGGAGCACTCGGTCGACGTATCCCCCAATGAGGATGCCGGGGCGCTCGACCTTGGGCAGCATCTTGACCCGGCGGAACGACAGGTCATCCCAGGTGCCGGTGACCTCGTCTTCCTCCCAGAGCTGGCGACAGATCTCCAGGTTGCGTTCGAAGGTCTTGCCACGGCCCTTGAAGGGTGTCCCGGTGGCCTCGAACTCGCGCTCATACCAACCGGCCGCCAGGCCCAGGCTGAGGCGCCCGCCGGAGAGCTGCTGGATCGTGGCTGCGGTCTTTGCGAGCAGCGCGGGGTCTCGAATCGGGAGAACCAGAATCCCGGTGCCGAGAGTGACGCTGGTCGTCTGCGTCGCCAGGACAGCGAGGGTTGTCAGGGCCTCGAGCTGTGGGAACGGCTGTTTGCTGCCGAGGAACAGATGGTCCCAGGCCCACAACGACTCGAAGCCGAGCTCTTCCGCGCGCGCGGCGTAGTTCGAGAGCTGGCTCATGTCGGGACTGCGCTCCGACGAGGTGAAGTTCTCAATCGCGAGTCCAAATTTCGCTCCACTCATCTTGTTCCTCTCCTGGTGCAGCCGAGACCGCCACGTCGAGCACGGTCTTTGTCGTCCCCTGACACTAGGTGCCCTGGTGTGACGTCGGCCACGGCGTCAAGTCACACACTTCGTGACCGTGCACCTGTCAGTGAGTGACAAATGATGCGTGGTCATCGAACGCCCTACTCGCGGACTCTCCTGAAGCAGACCGCTTGTCCGGGACGCAACTGCGCTGCCGCGGGAATCGACGACCACCTCAGGACAGCGATCACTGGATATCCCCCCGTCACCGGATGATCGGCGAGGAACAACGTCACTCGACCTCCGGGCGGCGCTTGGAGCGAGCCGCACACGACACCCTCACTGGATAGCTCACGGCGGTCCCGGCGGGGCAGCGGCGGCCCGGACAGCCGGACCCCGACCCGGTTTGCATCGCTGGTCACCTCGAAGGGAGATTCGAAGAGTGCCTTGAGTGCCCCGTCAACGAACCAGTCCGCACGCGGCCCCACCACGGCATCCAGCATCACCGGGCCCGAACCGTGGCCTGGGCGAGGTACCGAGTCGACGGAAGGCACCGGGCCCGCGGGACGGTCCACCTCGAGGACGTCTCCGACTTCCAGTGGTGGCGGCCCCAGGCCCGACATGGTGTCGGCGGAGCACGACTCCAGGACCTGATCGACCCGGAACCCTCCTCTGATCGCAACGTAGCTGCGCAATCCTGCGCTCGGAGTGCCGAGTCGCAGTGTCTGACCGGCACGGAGTGGGACCGGCTGGTTCACCCAGAACGCACGGCCTCCAACGGTGACGGGCGTCGGTGCGCCGGTCACTGCGACCCAGGTGGTGTGGTCGACCGTGAGCTCCAACCCCCCGAGCGTCACCTCCAAGCAGGCCGTGCCGGGCGCGTTGCCGACAAGCCGGTTGGCGAGGCTGTACGACGGCGCGTCGGCAGCACCCGCCGCGGCAACACCGAGGTGCGCATATCCGGGACGGCCCGAGTCCTGGACCAGGACCTGGGGACCGCGTGCGGTGATGGTGACCGACCTCGTCTGACGGCCCATCAGGAGGCCTCGGTGAATCGGACAGCTGTCCCGGGCCTCAGCAGCGCCGGTGGGTCAGCGGAGACGTCCCACAAAGTCAGGTCGGTCCGGCCGATCAACTGCCAGCCCCCAGGGGACTCACGAGGGTAGACGGATGCGAACGTGCCAGCCAGTGCCACCGAGCCGGCCGGAACACGCACTCGGGACTCTCCCCTGCGGGGAACTTCCAGCTGGGTGTTGTCACCCACCAGATAGGCAAAGCCGGGAGCAAAGCCGCAGAAGCCGACGTACCACTGGGTTTGCTGGTGCCGCTCGATCACGCCAGCGACACCGAGCCCGGTATGCGTGGCGACAAAGTCGAGGTCCTCCCCGTCGTACACGACCGGGATATGCACTTCCCGAGCCTGATCAGTCCGCTTCTCAGCCAGCGTCAGCCGGCGCAGCGCATCGCGCACGGTCCCGAGATTGGTTCGCCGTGGGTCGATGACCACTAGCACGGTCCGCATGGCAGGCACCACTTCAGTGATGCCCGGAATCGCGGCTGCAACCAGGGCACCGGCCAACGAGCGGAGGACGTCACCGTCCCCCGACTCGATCAACAACCCGGTGTCCCCACAACGGCGCACCTCCAGAGTGGCACCGCCGGGGAGCGACACTTCGGTCACCGCAAGGGCACCAGTTCGATGCCCGCTTCCACGAGGGCTGACCGGGTGGAGCGAGCGATCTCCACCGCTCCTGTCGTGTCGCAGTGGACGAGGAGCGCTTCGGCCTGGATCTGGATGCTGCTGCCGTCGATGGCCTCGATCTTTCCGGTGGTCGCCATCTGAACTGCCCGACGACCGGCCTCCTCGGGATCTGCATACATCGCGTTCGGTTCCGTGCGCGGCACGAGCAGGCCTTCCGTGGTGTAGGCACGATCCACGAAGGCCTCGGCCACGGTGCGTAAACCGGCGTCCTGTCCGAGACGCCAAGTCTCCGTGCCCACCTGACACAGCAGAGGAAGCTCGGGGTTGAAGGCCCGAGTTGCATCGACAATCGCCTGGGCGTGCTCGGTGACCTTTGCCGAGGCGTTGTAGAGGGCGCCGTGTGCGCGGATGTAGTCCACCTGGCCGCCGGCCAGCCGAGCGAACGCTTCCAATGCGCCCATTTGGTAGAGCAGGTCGTCGGTGAGCTCCTGCTGGGGCACTGCGATGTAGCGACGTCCGAAGCCGTGCAGGTCCCGGTAGCTGACCTGAGCGCCGATCGAGACGTTGTTGTCCACCGAGGTCTGGCAGGTACGCCGCATGATCCCCGGGTCTCCACCGTGGAAGCCGCACGCGATGTTGGCGCTGGTCACGATGTCGAGCAGGGCGTCGTCGTCGGCCAGCTCCCACCGGCCGAGACCCTCACCAATGTCGGTTGTCAGGGCGATCTGCGGCATGTGCCGGGCTCCTTTGATCTGGATGGGATGAGACGCCGTCACGACGGCTGGTTGCTGGTTTCCTGCTCCGACGCACGTGCCGGGACGGGGCGGGCGAGCACGGCGTAGACGGTGGCAGCGACTGCACCGGACACGAAGTAGCTGAAGTCGATGTCGTTCCATTGCGCGGCGATGGGGCCAGTGAAGAACTCATTCGCCATGAACGGGACCGAGACGACGACACCGGCCAGGAATGCTCCCATGCCAGTCCAGTTGGTTCCGGAGAACGCACCACCGGGAGCATAGAACTCACTGCTCGGCGGAAACGCGTTCCCGTTCTTGTACACCTTGAAGTACGACACAGCCAGCACCGCCAACCACGGCATGATGTAGTAGCTGATCACATGGAGGAACGTGCTGAAGTGATCAGCGAAGCTGCTACCCCCGATCGCCAGGGCGAGCACACCTCCTAGGATTCCGCCCACGGCTACGATGACGGCTTGCTTGATCCGGAGGTCACAGGTCAGGACTGCCATCGCACCGCTGTAGAGGTTGACGGAGTTGTGCGGGATCGCGGCCAGTCCCAGAACCAGGAGCACCACATAGCGCAGGGGTTCGGGGAGTGCGATGCCAAACGCATCGATGACATCCCCGTCCGGGTCCAGAGAGATCAGTGCCGCCCCAAGGATCATCATCCAGGTGGTCGCCACGAAAAGTCCGCTTGTCGCATACCCGAATACGCTCCACGAACTGGTCCTGCGCGGAAGAAAACGGGAGTAGTCCGAGGCGTACGGGCTCCAGCTGACCGTGTAGCCTAACACGACGGTGAACTGCACCATCCAGATCGTCCAGAAGCCCGAACCCGCCAGCGTGGACTCGGCTCCTGGGCCGCTGCCGTGCGCGAACATGTAGACAGTCACCACGGCCAGCATCACGACGCTGATGTAGGTGATCCACTGACCGAAAACATGCAACATGTGGTAGCCGTAGATGCCGATCACGATGCTGAGCAGCGCGACCAGGACGATCATCGGCTGATATGGAGTGTTGAACAGGTCCGCCAGAGACTTCCCGCCCAGGACGGTGCCCACCGTGTAGTACCCGATGTAGACCACCACGGAGAGAGCCGCGGGAAGGACGTTCCCCCGATAGCCGAAGGGAGCTCTGCCCATCGGCAGTTGTGGCATGCCGAGCTTGGGCCCCATCAACGCGCACAGCCCAGTGCCGATGGCGCCGAACAGGTTGCCTGCGATGATGGCCGTGATGCTCCCCCACAGACCGAGTCCCAAGGCCCCGCCGGTGGCGCCGACGAAGATGCCGGCCAGGTAGATCACCGGGGAGAAGCGGATCGTGAACTGGTTGCGCGGACTGCCGTAGCGCTGGTCTTCACTGGCATACGCGATGCCGTGTCGCTCTACGCTGACCGCCTGGGTCGAGTTGCTCTCTGTCGGGGACATCGTTTCACCTCAATTGCGGGGGCGGACTCGGTCACTGAGCCGCGCGAGGAAGTCAGCGAGTCGCTGACGGGTCACGGACCACACCAAGGGTGCGATCTTGATCTGCTTGTCGGCGTCGACCCGATTTCCGGGTGCCGCACTGGAGGCGGACGGCGTAGCAGTCGGTCCGGACTCCTCCCCCACGGTGGGTGCTGCTGTCGTCCGAGTTGTGCCCCGACGTTGAGGACCGACTTGCGTCGCCAGCTCGTCGGCGAACTCCGAGAAGAGCTTGTTGGAGACATCGCGGACGCCTCGCCCCAAAGAGGCGATCCGGCCGGTGAGCTGAACGTCAGTCACCACGCTGAGCTTGGTCGCCTCGCCGGCGGGCTCCAAGGTGAGGTTGATCGCCGCACGCGCGGTGCCCGACCCCCGCCGGTCCTTGCCTGCGGCATCGATCCTCATCTGGTGATTCGTGCCGTCGCGTTCCACCACGGTGACGTCGCCGTTGTAGTTCATGGCAAGCGGACCGATGCTGATCCTGACCTGACCCTTGAAGTTGTCGCGGTCCAGTTCCTCAGTCAGTTCGGCTCCGGGCATGCAAGCGACGACCGCATGGGTGTCTTCCAGGAATCGCCACACATCCTGGACCTTGGCTGGCACGCTCACCGAGTGGTCGAGTCTCATGCTTGTTCCTCTCCAGTCTGTGCTCCGGCCGAGCCGGCTTCGTCGAGAAGTTTCAGGATCCGTTCAGGCGTGATCGGGAGCTGTGTCGGGCGTACGCCGATGGCATCCTCGATCGCACTGGCGATGGTTGCGGCTGTCGGACCGACCGGAGGCTCTCCGATTCCCCGGGCTCCCAAGGGGCCGCGCCCTTCGCCGCTCTCCACCACCGCGACTTGAATGTCAGGCATGTCCATGGAACTGGGGATCAGGTAGTTCGCGAACAGGGTCGACACTGCTTGGCCCTCGTCGAGGGGGCAGTCTTCCATCAACGCGTATCCCAGCCCCTGCATGGCCCCGCCCTGGATCTGGCCTTCCACCCGGACCGGGTTGATCTGGCGACCGACGTCGTGGCTGGCGACGTACCGCCGGACCTCCACCTGACCGGTCTCGAGGTCGACCTCCACCTCAGCGGCATGGGTGCCGAAGGTGTAGTCGGGGAAGGTGCCACCTTGGCCGGTGCTGGGATCGAATTTCCCGCCAGGTGCACGCCACGTGTAGAGATTCGACGTGTTCACCCCGCGCTGCTGACACTCCTTCGCTAGGTCCGCGAGGGTGAGGCTCCGACCGCCGGCTTGGACCTTCCCACCCTGCCAGGCCAGCTCTCCGTCTGCTGCGTCGAGCAGGTCCTCGGCGACACCGGTGAGCTGGTCACGCAGGTCGTGCGAAGCCCGCAGGATGGCGTTGCCGGACATGTAGAGCTGTCGAGTGGCGAAGGTTCCACCCGCCGGCGGGTTCAGCGCGGTGTCACCGATGTAGACACTGATCGACTCCAGGGGGGCCCCGAGGACCTCCGAAGCGATCTGGCAGAGGCTTGCTGCTTGACCAGCGCCCAGGTCGGTGACGCCGCTCCTGATCAGGAGACTGCCGTCTGTCTGCAGGGTGAGCCACGCCGACGCATGGTCGCGGAACCAGATGGTGCGACCGTAAGGTTGCATGCCGCAGCCGAATCCACGTCCGACACGCTTGTGCGAAGCCGTCGGCGGAGGTCCTTCGCCGAGTTCTTGGAGTGCGAGCTCGCGAGTCTGGGTGACGGCGACGGCCGTGGTGATCTCGTCCCCGCTGGGAATGGTGTCGCCCTTGACGTAGTAGTTGCGGTCGCGGACCTCCTCGCGGCTGATCCCCAGCTTGCTGGCGAGTTGGTCCATCTGGGACTCGTACCCGAAGACGACCTGCATCGCGCCGAACCCGCGGAATGCGCTAGAAGGAACGTTGTTGGTGAACACCGCACGAGAAGTGCACCGCACGCTCGGAACTCGGTATGGACCACAAGCCAGCGCAGCCCCCGCGAAGAGCACCCGCGCACTCAGGCACGGGTAGGCGCCTGCATCGCCGATGATCTCGACTTCCTGGGCAACGATGGTCCCGTCCTGACGCGCTCCGGTCCGGTAGCGCATCAGGAAGGGATGCCGCTTGGTGCTGGCCAGCATCGACTCCTGCCGCGTCCAGACCATTCGTGCCGGCTTGCGCGTGTGCCAGGTCACCAAGGCGAGGTAGGGCTCGACTGTCATGTCTTCCTTGCCGCCGAATCCCCCGCCCATGTATGAGGCGATCACCCGGACCTTGCTCTCGGGAACCTCGAGGATCTCCGCGATCTCGGTCGCGTGCTCGATCACCTGCGTCGAAATCCGTAGTGTCACCACATCGTTCTCCAGCCAGGACACCCCGGACTCGGGCTCCAGGTAGGCGTGCTCCACGTGCTGGCTTTGGTACTCCCCCTCGACCACCACGTCTGCGGCGGCCATCTCGTTCTCGACGTCGCCGCGCACGATGTTCCAGTTGACCAGTACGTTCCCCTCTTCGTGCACCAAGGGGGCATCGTCTGCCAAGGCACTCTCCGCGTCGAAGACTCCGGGCGTCTCCTCATAGGTGACCTCGACGAGGTCCACCGCCTCAGCAGCGATCTCGGGCTCGGTGGCAGCGACGACCGCTATCGGCTCGCCGGCGTACCTCACCCGGTCGGCGGCCAGCACTGGCTGGGAGACGGTAACCTCGCCCAGGCCGCCACTCGCGTTCTCGACGATCTGGTTGTAAGGCACGTCCTCGGCAGTCAGCACAGCCACAACTCCCGGGAGGGCCAGCGCAGCACTGGTGTCAATCCTGGTGATCCGGCCCGAGGCGATCTGGGAGCGGACGAGCTTCGCGTGCAGCATTCCTGGCAGCCGCCAGTCGGCGGCGTACAGGAGAGAGCCCTTGACCTTCTCGATGAAGTCGTGGTGAGCCGGCGAGGTGCCGACGATGTTGTATGTCTCGCCCGTCCGGGGCAGCGAGCCCACATCAGGGGCATCCGGGAGGACCTCGGTCATCGGTCTCCTCCTCCAGTAGAAGCCTGTTCACGAACCTGCCCGAAGTACTCCTCGACGGCGTCGACGATCTTCGTGTAACCGGTGCAACGGCACAGATTCCCGACGAGCTCATAGCGGATCTCTTGGCGGGTGGCGCTCGGGTTCCGCTGAGCCAGCACCTTGGACGTCAGCACCATCCCGGGAGTGCAGAAGCCGCACTGGGCAGCTCCGTGCTCCAGGAAGCACTTCTGGAGCGGATGCAGTTCCTCGCTGGCATTGGTGAGGCCGCTCAACGTCTGGATCGCGACGTCCTGCGCCTGCACTGCGAACGTGAGGCAGGCGTTGATCGGCTCGTTGTCCGCGAGGACGGTGCAGGTCCCACACACCCCCTCGCCACATCCGTAGCGGACATCCGGAAGGCCGATGTCGTCGTGTAGCGCGTCGAGAAGCGTGCGGTCGTTGCGCACCCACAGCTCGTGCTGCTCACCGTTCACGGTCAGGAATATCTGGGTCTTCATGTTGGAGTCCCTTGATCAGCGTCAGCCGAGGCCGACGGCTTGGGCGAGAGAGCGGCGGGTCAGTACTTGGGTCAACCGGCGGCGGTAGTCGGCCGACGCATGGACGTCACTCTCCGGGGAGATGCTGTTGGCTGCGTTCTGCGCAACTTCGTCGATGGCTTGGGGGTCCGCGCCCAATCGACGAAAGGGCTCGAGAATGTCCTCACCGAGCAGGAGCGGCCGGTCGGCCACGCCCCCGAGAACCACGCGGAGCTCTGGGATCTCCTCGGAGGCCCGGCTCCTCGCGGAGACTGCCACCTCCACGGTTGCGAAGTCGGAGAAACGACGGGTCACTTCGTCGAAGCCCCACCCGTCCTGGTCACCAGCTACTGGAAGCCGGATCTCCGTGACCACCTCATCGAGGTCCGTCGCTGTGGTGAGGTATGTCAGGAAGAAGTCGTCGGCTGGGACCGAACGCATTCCGGAAGGACCTTGCACGACGATCCTCCCTCCGGCGGCCAGCACCACACACGGAATCTCGCCCGTAGGGTCGGCGTGGGAGACGCTTCCGCCGATGGTCCCGCGGTTGCGGACTCGCACGTTCCCGACCAGGCCCACCGCCTTGGCCAGCATCGGGAAATGCGTGGCGACGAGCGGCGAATCCAGCACGGCTCGATGCCGGGTCATTGCTGGAATAACCAACTCTCCTTGGTCCAGCCATGGCCCAGAGCTGACGATGGGGTTCAAGTCGATGAGCGCAGCCGGCATAGCCAGCCTCAGGTTGATCATGGGGACAAGGCTCTGTCCGCCCGCGATCAACTTGGCGCCCTCGCCCCACAGCGCACGGAGCTTGATCGCCTCCTCCCAACAATCCGCGGTCTGGTACTCGAAAGCGCTGGAGTTGGGGGCCGCAGCGCTCATGACCCGTGGCCAATCGGTTTCAGGAAAGCGTCATCGGTGTGATCCATGTCGCTGATTATTGGGCCAATCAGCCCGCAAGCGCTAGCGGCGTTTAGTGCTCTCGATCATTCACTTGAACTTAACCTTTTCGTGAGGCGGCCCAGCCAGGCTGGCAGCGGAGCTCGCGAGCGCAACCCGAACGGTCCGGATCGCCGAGTGTGACTGGCGACCTTGGCGGACCACGGTGAAGATCTGCCGGACCTGATCCACCGAATGCGTCGGGAGTGCACTGGGCAGAGCCTTTCCCAGGATTGCCGGGAGCAGCGCAGCAGCATGTCCGCGTCGTACCAGTTCCCGATGCAACAGCATATCGGCACTCTCGAACTGCACGTCGGGTTCGAAGCCAGCGGAGCGACACAAGGCAGTGGCCCAGTCGCGAGACCTGCTTCCCAGGGGCTCCATCACCCAGGCGCAGTGAGCGGCGTCCTTGATCGAGACCTCCCCCGAGTCGGGTGCGGCGGCATCGTCGGGGAGCGCCAGCTCCACTCCATCCGCATACAGATCCTGGCGATGCACCTCGTCGGACACAGGGAGCGGAATGCCGGGGTATTCCTCTCCGATCATCATGTCGAAGTCCCGGGCAAGAAGAGCCGGCAGCGCCTCCTCCGGTTCGATCTCAGTCAGTTCGACCCGAAGACCGTCACGGCCCTGGACGCGGTCCAGCATCAACGGCACCAGCGCGAGTGCGGCCGTCTGGAAGGTAGCGATCCGCAACGTACCGCGCGCCTGACCGGCGAGGGAGGAGACCTCCGCTTCCGCACGCTCAAGATCACGAAGCACTCGATCGGTGTGCCGAGTGAGCAGTTGCGCCGCCTCTGTCAGCCGCACCCGGCGGCCAACCCTCTCCAAGAGCGGGATGCCAACTTCCTTCTCCAACAGAGCCAGTTGTTGCGACACCCCCGACGGACTGAAGTGCAAAGCTTCGGCGACCCCGGCGATCGTGCCGTGTCGCTCCAGCTCGAGGAGCAAGCGCAAACGTCTGACTTCAAGCATGAAGGCAGACTAATGCAAGAGAGGAGAATCCGGAAGTTTTACTGCCGAAAATGGAGCAGAATCATTCGCTGTTTATCACGCGAATCCACTTCTAGGCTGCGGTCGTGCTCATTACAGATGATGATCCCTGCTTTTGGTATTGCCGTCCCGAGGCTCGGCAGTGGCGATGCGCGGAACCACCACGCGACCCCGAAGTCTTCCACCGCAGCCTGCCGCACTACCAGCACACTCCGTTGCACGAGGTCCCTGACCTAGCTCGTGAGCTTGGATTCGACAGAGTCTTCGTCAAGGACGAATCCATGCGCTTGGGGCTCCCGGCGTTCAAGATGTTGGGCGCGTCGTGGGCTGCCTACCGCGCGATCACTCGACGACTGAACGCGGAAGACACTCCTCCCCGACTGGATGATCTCCGGGACTTGGTGTCGGGAGCCAAGCCGATCACGTTGGTGACCGCCACCGACGGAAACCACGGGCGAGCTGTAGCCCGAATGGCCCAGATGATCGGGGTCGCGGCCCGGGTGTTCGTTCCTGATGTGGTCTCTCGACTCGCGATCGACCACATTCGCAACGAGGGGGCCGAGGTGGTGGTGCTGCCCCAAGATTACGACGCGACAGTGCAAATCGCCGCCGCCGAAGTAGCCACCGACACTGGGGCCATCCTCGTCCAGGACACGGCCTGGGACGGCTACGAGGAAGTCCCACAGCGGATCGTGGATGGGTACTCGACCCTCTTCCGAGAGATCGACACCCAACTCGTCCAGCAAGGTTCCGGGCCCGCAGGGGTCGTAGCAATTCCAACGGGAGTGGGCTCGTTGCTCCAGGCAGCAGTGGAGTTCCACCGATCGGGTCAGCGTGGGCCGGCAAGTCTCGTGGCCGTGGAGCCAGTCTCCGCGAATTGCGTCACGAAGAGCCTGCAGAATCGAGAGCCGGTTCCTGTCCAGACAGGACGGACCAACATGGCTGGCCTGAACTGCGGTACGCCGTCGAGCATCGCTTGGCCGTTTCTACGCGACGGCGTCGACACGTCAGTGTGTGTCGACGACGAGCAAGCGGAACGAGCCTCAGACGATCTCGGCTCATTCGGGATCTCATCAGGTCCATGCGGTGGGGCAGCGCTGGCCGGATTGCGCGCTCTGCGAGACAACCCACAAGCACACGCCTGGTATGACGGACAGGTCGCGAGCGCGGGTCGTACATCCGCAGTTCTCCTCAACACCGAAGGTGCTGCGTCACCCGGCTGAGGCGCATGAGCCCTGGCAGACTCCATAGCCAACATCTCCCAGCCGTAAAGGCGCAGGCGCCCGACACCGATGGTCACTTTCGACCTCAGGTGACCACGAAACCCGGTGCCGATGCCCGGGTCGCCCCACGGTGGAGTCTTGGCATCGGGCCGGAACTTTCATCGCCACCCGCGACTGAACAGAACCGGAGCCTGGAGACGCACCCTGGGGCAGCATCGCCAAGCTGCACGGTTGACTCGCGACCAACCAGCCAATGTCACCTTGCGGCAGTGATTCTGGCACCCCGACCTGGACCTGACGCTCGATCTAGCACCACCACTGCTGATCTACGCCGACGCCGTCGCCAGCGACGACCCGCGCCAGGGCGATGTCGCAGCCGACCTTTGGGAGCAGAGTGAAAGCCTTGGACATCTCCGCACACGCGGCTGAGTTCCCGATGCGGCCGTTGACCGTCCTGACGCACAGCATCAGTGACTGGTTCCTGATCGGAGCCCGCACCTGCACAGCCAAGCCCAACCTGCCAGGACAAGCATCCGGACGCGCCCCTCAGTCGACTGCACCGGCCCCCAGATGCTCGAGCGCCACGTCACGGCTGCTGCGGAACTCGTGGGTCGTCCCCTGCCAGACGATCTGGCCACGGGACATGCAGTAGATGTGCTCAGACGCTGCGACGGCGAGCTGGAGATTCTGCTCGACCAGGACCACCGACAGCCCCTCGGAGCGGAGAGCCAGGATGATCTCCGAGACCTGCTCCACGACTTTGGGGGCCAGACCATCGGAGGGCTCGTCCAGGAGCAGACAAGTTGGACTCCCGAGCAGGGCGCGGGCGATCACGAGCATCTCCTGCTCACCGCCGGACAACTGGTCCGAGCGGTTGGACCGCCGGGTCGCCAGCGAGCCGAAGGTGTCATAGACCCGCTCCGGCGTCCACGTGGGACTGGCCGTCTTGCGCGTCGAGATCTGCAGGGTCTCCTCGACCGTGAGCGAGGAGAACACCCGTCGCCCTTGTGGGATGAGACGGAGCCCGGCCCGCGCGATCCGGTGGATCGGCAAACCGGTGACGTCCTGGCCATCGACCACGACCCTCCCGCTCTCGGGCCGGACGAGACCCATGATGGTTTGCAGCAGGGTCGTCTTCCCCATCCCGTTGCGCCCCAGGACGGCAACACCAGTCCCGGCTGGCACGGCAAGGTCGACTCCGTGCAGCACTCGCGCGTCGCCGTATCCACTGTGCAGATCGGAAACCTCGAGGGATCGCTGGTCGCTCACAGGAACACCTCCCCCAGGTTGGTGCCGAGATATGCGTCCTGCACTTCCGCAGAGCCGCGGATGGTGCTCGGTTCACCCTCGGCGATGACGGCTCCCGCAGCGAGGACGATGACCTTGTCGGCCAGCGCGAAGACCACGTCGAGGTCGTGCTCGATCAGGATCATCGCCAAGCTTCGGGGAAGGTTCGAGACCAGCTCGGAGAACGTGCGCGTCTCGGCCCCGGACATGCCGGCGGTCGGCTCGTCGAAGAGCAGCAGGTCCGGCTCCAGGGCCAGCGCCATCGCGACCTCCAGCTGGCGGCGCTGTCCGTGGGACAAGTCGCTGACCCGGCTGCTGCCACGCGGGTCCAGGCCCACGGCGTCGAGGAACTCGTGTGCCTCCACAGTCAGCCTCGCCTCGCGCTTGCGCGAAGGGATGATCGACCGGGAGATGCCGTGCCGACGCCGCAACGCCATGAGGACGTTTCCGGTCGCATCGAGTGAGGCGAAGAGCTCGCTGTGCTGAAAGGTCCGGCCGATCCCGGCTCGGCATCGCACCTCCTCCCTGGATGTCGTGATGTCCCGCCCGTTGAGCTCGATGGAGCCCGAGCTGACGGGAGTCCGACCAGCGATCAGGTTGAACAGCGTCGTCTTGCCCGCGCCGTTCGGCCCGATGAGCGCCACCCGATCGCCCCGGTCGACCGTGAACGAGACATCGTCGGTGACCGTCACTGCGCCGTACCGCTTGCGGACGTTCTTCAGTGAGAGAACGGTTTCAGCCGACACGGACTGCCTCCTCCGAGGTTGATGGCTCCGGCGCCGCACGTCGTCGACTCAGCAACCCGGCCAGCCCGTTGGGAAGGAAGTAGACCGTCAGCACGAAGATCGCCCCGAGGGCCCGGACCCAGTAGTCCCCGATCGTCGAGGATGTGTAGGAGCGGATGACCACCAGCCCGATCCCGGCGATGAGCGGCCCGACCAGCGACCGTGCACCACCCACGAGGACCATCACCAGCAGAAGGATGGATGTGTCCGGAGCCAGTGCCGTGGGCGCGATGAACACGTCCTTCTGGGTCAACAGCGCGCCACCGACCGCGACGGCCACACCCGAGATCACCAGCGCCGAAACACGAACAGTCGCGATGTTGTAGCCGAGCGCACGCATCCGGTCCGCATTGTCAGCGCTGCCGGTGATCGCCCGCCCCAGGGGCGCGGCGACCAGCAGCTGCACCAGGATGAGGACGACGACTGCCACGACGAGGACATACCAGTAGACCGACACGACGTGAGGAAGGCCCAGGGCATCGAGCGCCGGGATCTCCGGGGTCGGGATGCCGGAGAGTCCGTTGTCACCGCCGGTGAAGTCGGTGGTCATGGTGATGGCGTGGATCAGCTCGGCCACGGCCAGGGAGACCATCAGGAAGTAGATCCCCTGGGCCCGCATCGAGATCACTCCCAACAGGACCGAGAGCACCGCCCCGACCAGCGCGGCGGCCAACAGACCGGCCAGCGGGTTCGCCGTCACATGCACGGCCAGCAGTCCGGCGGCATAGCCACCGACACCGAGGAACGCCGCGTGGCCGAGCGACGGCAAGCCTGCCTGGCCAACGAGGACTGCGAGCCCCATCGCCATCAGCCCATAGATCAGTCCACCGGTGAGCACGTCCAGCGAGTAGGAATCAAGGAAGAGCGGCGCCAGTGCCAGGACGACCAGGACAGCCACGGTGGGGATGATGCGTGTGCGGCTCTTCATGCTGCCCTCCCGAAGAGGCCGCGCGGACGCACCAGCAGGACGAGCACCATCAGCCCGAAGAGCAGATAGGGCGCTACGGCCGGGACGTACGCCGCCCCGAGGTTCTGCAGGAGCCCGATGATGACGGCACCGAGGGCTGCGCCCTTGATGGAGCCCAACCCGCCGACCACGATCACGATCAGCGCCAGGGTCAGCACTTCGTTGTCCAGGCCCGGTCGCAGGTTCAGCAACGGGGCGCCCAGCACTCCGGCGATCGCGGCCAGCGCCGCACCCGCGACGAGGACCCCGATCTTGATCTTCTCGACGTCGTATCCGCTGACGGCCAGCATCTGCGGATCATCGATCGCGGCCCGGGTCAGGCTGCCGAGCTTGGTCCGCTCGAAGACGTAGTAGGCAAGGCCACCGAGCACGATCGAAGCGCCGATCACGACCAGGCGGTACGTCGGGAACTGGGACCCGGCGATCTCGACCGACCCGTTCAACGCGTCCGGAATCGCCAACGTGTTGAACCCTCGGCCTTGGGCATGCAGCACCAGCTCACTGATGATCATGGCCAGCCCGAGGGTGAGCAACGCCTGGTCGAGGTGGCCCTTGTTGGCGATCGGCTTGAGGGAGAAGTGCAGTCCCACGCCCATGAGCGAGCCCGCCGCGATCGCGACGAGCAGCGCACCGATCAGTGCCAGCATGCTGGGCGTGCCATCGCCCACCACCCAGACGTACCCAGCGCCCATGTACAGCGCCCCATGCGCCAGGTTCAGCACGTCGACGAGGCCGAAGATCACCGTCAGCCCGACTGCCAGCAGGAAGAGCAGTCCGGCGACGGCGAGTCCGTCGAGCAGGTTGACGAGGAAGCCCTGGAAGTCCATGCGTTAGTTGTCCTGGGGCTCGATGGTCTCGATGACCTTGTTGCTGTAGCCGGCCCCGGCCTTCACGAGCTTGCGCACGTAGTAGCTCTGGACGGGGTTGTGGGTCTCCGGATCCACGGTGAACTCACCGCGAGGGCTGTCGATGGCGCCGACTGAGCTGAACGCATCAGTGAGTGACTGGGCGGTGACGTCCCCGTCGGCCTCCTCGGCACCCGCGTCGATGAAGGCGAACGAGTCGTAGGTCGTGACCGCGATGATCGACGGCGTTGCGTCATAGGCGTCGCTCCACGCCGCGGTGAACTTCTTGTTCGCCTCGTTCTCGAGCGCCGGAGAGTAGAGACCAACGGTGGTGATCCCGACGGCGCTGTCGCCGACAGCGCCGAGGATGTCCTCATCGGTCAGGTTCTGCGCACCGATGAGCGGCATCTTCTTGTCGTAGCCGAATTCCTTCCAGTTCTTGTCGAACGTGATCGCCTCGCCACCGGCGAAGAACGCGTAGACGAAGCTCGCGTCGTCGGGAATCTGGCCGAGGAACGGCTGGTAGTTCTGCGTCTTTCCGAACGGGGTCAGGATCTCCTTGGCGAGATCTCCGCCTCCGTTGTCCTGGTAGCCGTCGATGAAGCCGTCGCGCGTCTCCGTCCCGGCGGAGTAGTCGGCGCCGATGAAGACCCCGTTCTCGGTGTCGATCTCCGTGGCCGCGTAGACCCCTGCTGCATACCCGTGGTCGTAGTTGGACTGGGAGACCCGCCACACGTAGTCCGAGACTCCCTCACCGGTGACCTCATTGGCTCCCGCGTTGGCGATCACGAGCGGGACCTCGTTCGCCTCCGCCTCCTGAGCCACGGTCACTGCCTCGGGCGAGGACACGATGCCCGTGATCACATCGACGTTGTCGCGCAGGATCATCTCCTTGGCCTTGGACTTGGCGGTCTCCGGGTTGCCCGCCGAGTCGGCCACGACCAGTTTCACTTCCTGGCCATCGATCTCGTCGTCGTGCTTCTTGATGTAGAGGTCCGCGGCCCGCTGCATCTCCTTGCCCAGGGGCGCGTAGGTCCCGGTCTTGGGGATCAGGAGGCCGATGGTCAAGACGTCGTCACTCTCGGAGTCACCGCCTCCACCCAAAGCGCCCCCGCAGGCGGAAAGAGAGACCAGGGCCGCAGAGGTCAGGGCTGCCAAGGTCGCCTTGCGTGAGAGATTCATGGTGTGACTCCATTCGTCGACCATCAACACAGGAACACTGGTTGAGGTGGGTCGGATGACCCTGGTTGCATGCAATCGTTGTCGGTAAAGACATGCTCGGCTAATGCTCTTTCGGGTGCAGGCCATGCCTGAACTGGTATATGTCAGTCTTCGGGAGCGCCCAGCCATCGCTGCGCGTTGCCGGTCAGGATCGCGTGCCGCTCCGCATCGGAGAGGAAGCCCGCCTGGTGCACGACATTGCCGGCCGGCCGCTCCCCCAACGGGTAGGGGAAGTCACTGCCGACCATGACCTGCTTGGGGCCCAGGACGTCGACCAGGGTCCGCAACGCGGCCGGGTCGAAGACCACGGAGTCGACGGAGAATCGGTCGACGTAGTGCGACGGCGGATGCTGCGACGTCCCGATGATGTCGTTGCGCTGGTGCCACGCGTTCTCGAAGCGACCCAGCCAGAACCCGAACGATCCACCGCCGTGGGCGAAGCAGATCCGCAGCGACTCGGGCAACCGGTCGAACGCACCGCCGAGGATCATCGCGATGATCGACAGGTGCGTCTCCGATGGCATCCCGGCAAGCCAGCGTGCCATCCAACGGTTCAGCCGGGGCGACTCCGCCATGTCCCACGGGTGCACGAAGACCGGCACGTTCATCGACGCAGCATGCTGCAGGAACGTCACCACACCCTTGTCGTCGAGGTCCCGGTCACCGACATGGTTGCCGATCTCCACCCCACGATGACCGGCTGCCACCGCGCGCTCCAGCTCCCGGCACGCTGCGTCGGTGTCCTGCAACGGCACCTGGGCGAACGGGACCAGCCGGTCGCCGCCCGGCGCACACACTTCCAGGGCCAGGTCGTTGAAGATCCGCGCAACCTTCTCCGCCTCGCCCGCGGGGGCGTCGTAGGAGAAGAAGACCGGAGTCGGCGAAACGACCTGGACGGTGACGCCGTCGGCGTCCATCTCGCCCAGGCGCACCTCGGCGTCCCAGCAGTTCGACTGGATCCGCCGGAACTCGCTCGAGCCGACCATGATCATCGCCTCCCGCTCGGAGAGCGTCCGCAGCCACGGTTTGCCCTCACCGAGATCGGGCCACCCGTTGGGCACGTAGTGGGAGTGGATGTCGATGGTCACCTGTTCAGCCCTTCCCGGGGTGGACGGTGCCGCAGTTGTCGCAGGTGCGAGCTTCCTCGGACTCGTAGAAGAGCTCGAAGACCGGGGGCAGGTCCGCGACGATGTCGCGCACCTGGAGCTCCACCTCGTGCACCTTCGCGTTGCACTCGAGGCAGAACCAGCAGAATTTCTCCAGCGTGCCCTCCTCGCGGATCCGCTCGATGACGATGCCGATCGAGCCCTCCTCAGGGCGCTGCGGCGAGTGGTGGATGTTGCCGGGCAGCATCCACATGTCGCCCTCGCGGATGTCCACGCGGTGAGGACCGTCCTCGGTCATCAGGTTGACGTGCATGTTGCCTTTGTACTGGTAGAACCACTCTTCGTAGGGCTCGAAGTGGAAGTCGGTGCGCTGGTTCGGACCGCCGACGACCTGGACGATGAAGTCACCCACCGGCTGCCACATCTGCTTGTTGTTGACCGGCGGCTTGAGCTGGTCCTCGTTGTCCTTGATCCACTGCTCGAAGTTGAAGACGGGCGGGATGGCAGTCATCGCTGGTTCTCCTTGCTGGTGGGCTGCTGGGCGGGCAGGCAGGCAACTGCCTGGATCTCGATGAGCAGGTGGGGATGAGGAAGCTGGTGGACGGCGACGGTGGTTCGGGTGGGGCCGTTCTCGTCGAAGAACCGGCCATAGACCTCGTTGTAGCCGCCGAAGTCGTTCATGTTGACCAGATAGGTGGTCACCTGGACCAGGTCCTCCAGCCCGGCCCCGACGGCGCCGAGGATGTCGCGGATATTCTCGATCACCGCGGTGGTCTGGGCGCCGATGTCGAGGTCGGTCACCCCCATCGCGTCGACCTCGACGCCGGCGAAAGTGTTGTCCGGTCGGCGGCTGCTGGTGCCGGAGACGAAGATCAGGTCGCCGACGACCTTCACGTGCGGGAAGCGCCCCCGCGGGGTCGCCTTGCCCTCGACCACTCTCGCGTCACTCATGCGGCGCCTCCCCCGGTGCGCAGCGACACCCGACCGAGACCGGCCAGGTCGGCGGTCACGGTGACCCCGGCCTCGAGGGGGACGGCGGCCGTGGCGGCGCCCGCGAGGATCACCGAGCCGGCGGGAAGCTCCAGCCCGTGCTCACGGGCCATTCGCTTGACCGCAGCAAGGGCGAGCAGCGGGTCGCCGAGGATGTCGGCGCTCGACCCACGCGCGGCCTCGGTGCCGTCGACCGAGAGGGCCACCTCGAGAGCGGCCAGGTCGAGCTCGTCGAGGGTCTGGGCCAGCGGGCGCCAGAGACCGATCACATAGGCGGCCGCAGAAGTGTTGTCGGCGACCACGTCCGCCAGGCTGAACTTGAAATTCTCGTACCTGCTGTCGATGATCTCCATCGCCGGCGCAACCTCGACGGCAGCAGCCACGATGTCCGCATCGCTGTCCGGGTCGGCGTGCGGGTCGACTGCCGCACCGAGACGGAAGGCCACCTCGGGCTCGATCCGTGGGTGGATCATCGTGTCCACGTCGAGGGTGCCTTCGTCGGCCACCTCCATGCTCTGGTGGAGCACACCGACGATCACGTCGGCAACGCCCATCTGCTCGGCCTTCGCCTTGCTGGTGAAGCCGAGCTTCACGCCGACCACCTGGTCGCCGCGGGCCGCGCGCAGGCGCACCCCGGCCGACTGGACGGCGTACGCCTCGTCCTCGTCCAGGGGCGCGCGCAGCGAGAGCTGGGGCACGGCGGTGGCGGCGCGGACCGCTTCGTCGAGGATGGCGGCGAGCTCATCGCTGTCGGGCACAGGATTCTCGGGCACAGGGATCTCGGGCATGGTCACTCCTAGAGCTGGACGCAGATGTTGGTGGGCTCGCTGTAGAAATGCAGCGAGTGCAGGCCGCCCTCGCGACCGATGCCGGACAGCCCGACGCCCCCGAACGGCGAGCGGAGGTCGCGCAGATACCACGTGTTGACCCAGGCCATGCCGACCCGCATGCTCCGCGCGACGCGGTGGCCGCGCTCGAGGTTGGTGGTCCAGACTGCCGCCGCCAGGCCGTATTCCGTGTCGTTGGCCAGGTCGATCGCCTCCTCCTCGGTGTCGAAGGGGATCAGCGCAGCGACGGGGCCGAAGACCTCCTCGCGGACCACCCGGCAGCTGTTGTCCAGCCCGGCCCACAGGGTCGGCTCGATCCACGCACCATGGGCGAGCTCACCCTCCATCTGAGGGACACCGCCACCGACCAGCACCTCCGCACCCTCCTCGACGGCGAGGTCGAGGTAGGACTGCACCTTCTCGCGGTGCTTGTCGGAGATCAGCGGTCCGGTGGTGGTGCCCGCGGCGTGGGGATCGCCGAGCTTCAACTCCTTGGCCCTCTCGACGAGACCGTTGGCGAGCTCGTCAAAGATCGAGCGCTCGACGTACACCCGCTCGGTGCACAGGCAGACCTGACCGGTGTTGAGGAAGATCGAGCGGCTCAGGCCGTCGAGGGTTTTCTCCAGGTCGCAGTCGGCGAAGACGACCGCGGCGTTCTTGCCGCCGAGCTCGAAGGAGACGGGGCGTACGGCGGGAGCGACTGCCCGCATGATCGCCGAGCCGGTGCTCGACTCACCGGTGAAGGTGACGCCGTCGATGTCCTTGTGGGTGGTGAGGTGTTCACCAGCCGAGCCGGGGCCGAAGCCGTGGACCACGTTGTAGACGCCGTCGGGGACGCCGGCCTCCGCGATCACTTCGGCCAGCAGGGTCGCCGTCGACGGGGTCTCCTCAGAGGGCTTGACCACGACGGTGTTGCCGCATGCCAGTGCGGGAGCGACCTTCCAGGTCAGCAGGAGGAGAGGCAAGTTCCAGGGCACGATCACCGCGACCACGCCGAGCGGCTTGTTGACCGCATAGTTCAGCGCCTGTCGCCCGTCTGCGAGCTCGGTCATGAACGAGTCCAGACCCGCTGAGGCGATGGTGTCGGCGAAGGAGCGAAAGTTCGTCGCGGCTCGGGCCACGTCGAGCTCGCGGACCAGGTGGACCGGCTTGCCGGTGTCACGGATCTCGGCCTCCACGAACTCCTCCGCGCGCGCCTCGATCCGGTCGGCGACCCGGCGCAACAGGTTGGCTCGTTCACCGACAGGGGAGGATCCCCAGGTCTTGAGGGAGTGTCGCGCCGCGGCGACCGCGGCGTCGACGATCTCCGCGTCGGCCTCGTGGACCTGGGCAACCACGGCGCCGTCGGCGGGATTCACCTTGGGGAAGGTGGACCGGCCTGCGACGTGGCGGCCGGCCACGACGTTGAAGACCTCAGGAAGCAGGTTGGATGTGGTCATGTCTGTGAGCGTAGGAGTCGGAGACATACCCCACCAATGCCCTTTCCGGCGCACATCATGCTCTACAGACATATCGGCGTGGAAACGTCGAGAGAGCATGGCGGCACCGCGAATGGGCATTGGCCCGCGCACGGAGCGACCCGCATGATGTTCGCATGCGTCATGAGCACCCCGCCCCTGTTCGCCGAGAGCGGCAGCTGCGATGAGCCCCTCCCGCGACGAGACGGACACGGCGTACGGCGCCCGGGCCACCGTCTCTGATGCAGAGTTCGACTCGACGATCGAGCGCTATCGGACCACCTCGGACGAGGCGATCGCAACGATGAAGGGCGCACGGGAGATCCGTTTCGACCCCGGGAGCGACGAGCGCCTCGACGTGTGGGGAGCCGGGGATCGGGACTTGCGACCCGTCGTGGTCGCGGTGCACGGAGGATATTGGCGGATGCTCTCGCGGCATGACACGGCCTTCATGGCGCGGGCGCTCGATGCCGCCGGGACGGCCACCGTCCCGATCGACTACACCCTGGCCCCCGAGGCGAGCCTCGAGGAGATCGTGCGGCAGGTCCGCGCAGCCATCGCCTGGGTCCACCGCAACGGTGCGGAGCATGGCCTGGATCCTGACAGGATCCACGTGGTCGGCAGCTCGGCCGGCGCTCACCTAGCGGCAATGACCGCCCTTGCCGGCTGGCAGGAGGAGCTCGGGTTGCCGCCGGACGTCGTCAAGGGTGCTCTGACGATCAGCGGCCTCTTCGACCTGCGACCCTTGGTCGATTCCTTCGCCAACGAGTGGCTCGGGCTCGATCAGGAGCGCGCCGCCGCACTCAGCCCGGCGTTGGCGCCTGTCGGCCCGGCCCGGATGTCGGTGGCCCTCGCAGCGGATGAGGCCAGCGGGTTCCGCGAGCAGAGTCGTGACTTCCACAGACGGTGGCAAGCCCACGGCGCAACCTACGACGTCGTCCCGGGTCGGAATCACTTCGACGTCTTCCTCGATCTGGCGGATCCGGACTCCACTCTCTTCCATCGCCTGCTTCAGTTTGTCGATGTCTCCCGACCTGGACGCTGACCTGCGGGGCGAAGGTCCAAGTAGAGTCCCGCGGATGGACACTCCCCGACTGCTGGACGGCCGACTCAAACTCCGGCACCTGCTGCTCGTGGACGCATTGAGCGAGCAGGGAAGCGTCGTCGGGGCGGCCGCGGCCATGCACATCACCCAACCGGTCGTGACCCGCGGACTGCACGACCTGGAGGCGATCCTCGGCGTCCAGCTCTATTCACGCGGACCGCGCGGAGTCACACCCACCGAGTTCGGGGTCGCGTTCACCAAGCACGCCCGGGCCGTGCTGGCCCAGCTGACCCAGGCGGCACGTCACGTCGAGGAGCTCGCCGACGCCACACGGGGGCAGGTGGTGGTGGGAACCCACCTCGCCGGGTCCAACCTGTTGCTACCGCGGGCGATCGGCCACCTGAAGGCCAACCATCCGTTGCTCAGCGTGATCGTCCGGGAGGGGGCACCGGAGACGTTGCTGGTCGAGCTGACCGCAGGACGGGTCGACCTGATCGTCGGCCGGCTGACCGGCCCCGGGACCGAGGACGTCCGACGTCACACGCTCTATCAGGAGTCCATCCGGCTGGTCACCGGCACCGCACATCCCCTGGCCGACCGCGACCGGGTCACCCTCGATGAGCTCGGGGAGTATCCCTGGATCCTGCCCGGCGTCGAGACCAAACTGCGCCGGGAACTCGAGGAGTTCTTCGCCCGCAACGGGTTCGACCTGCCACCCAACCGCGTCGAGGCGACGTCGTTCCTCACCGTCCGGCAGCTGCTGATCGAGACCACGATGGTGGCCGCACTGCCAGGCCTGATCGGTGCCGATGATCCACGGCTTGCGACCTTGCCATTCGACCTGGAGAAGGTCGGCCACGCGGTCGGGATGACCCTGGCCGCGGAGCGATCACTCAGCCCGGCTGCCCGGGCGCTGATCGACTCACTGCAGACGATCGGTGCGGGGATCCGGGCGGAGTACGACGAGGGCTGATCGGGCTCGCCTGATGCCCTTCTGGGTGACCAGGTGGACGGGGTGACCCACGCGAGGCTTCGCAGCGGCGTGGCTTGTGGCCGTCGTCCCTGGACGGGGGCAGGTGCGGCTCGTCTTCTCCACATCTTCGTCCTTTGGGTGTTGCGCCCATTTTCGAACAGACATACGATGGACGTAGTCCTTCGGGTGAGATACATGAATCGTCGTGCGAAGCCCGAGGGGTCAGACGCATCCCGGTTACGTAATAGCCCCCGGAGGGCCTCCGGCGTCGCAGTGTCCAAATTCCTGCGATCACCCCTGCGGAGGCCCCGATGCACCCCATCACCAACAGTCTCACCGCGGTGCACACCGCGCTGGACGGTGCCGGAGACGCCCAGGCGATCTACCTCGACCTGGCAGCAAAGAAGGAAGCGCTCCGCGAGGTCGTCCGCGCCGAGTCCCGACTGACAGCAATGAAGATGAGCCTCCTGGCCGCCGCCGGCGACGTGGCCGACCAAAGCGCCTACAAGACACCGGGGACCTGGCTCGCCGACGACCAGAACCTCGACCCCAGCAAAGCCACCGCACAACAGAACATGGCCCAACGCCTCGAACGCCGGATCCGCACCGCGACCGCGCTGGCCACCGGCACACTCAACGCCCAACAGGCAGACGTGATCACCAAAGTCCTCGAAGAGATCGCCGACGAACTCGACACCGAGCAGCGCATTGCCGCCGAGGAAACCCTGATCACCGAAGCCAAGGAACTCGACCCTCCACAGCTACGAGCCCTGGGCCGCCGACTGGTCGACATCCTCAACCCCGAGAAGGCCGACGAACGGGAAGCCAAAAGACTCGACGACGAAGAGAAGCATGCCGAGCAGAAGTCACGGTTCAACCTGAAGAAGCTGGGGGACGGAACGACCAGGATCACTGGCCGGGTCCCCGACGCAGTCGGCCAACGGCTACGCACCTACCTCGAGTCCTTCGCCAGCCCCCGCAAGCAAGCCCTCGAGGCGGACGGGAAGGCACTGCCCCGGCCGAGGCTGCTGGCCAAAGCGCTCCGCGACCTGCTCGAGCGCATCGACCCCAACCAACTCCCCTTCCACGGCGGCGCCCCCACCACCGTGATGGTCACCATCACCCTGGACCAACTCCGCAAAGAACTCGCCACAGCCGACATCATCTACGACGACCAAGACCTCGCCATGACCGCAGGCCAGATACGACGCCTCCTATGCGAAGCCGAAGTCCTCCCCGTCATCCTCAACGGAGCCTCCCAACCACTCGACGTCGGGCGCACGCAACGATTCCACAACGTCGTCCAGAGGCGACTGATCTGCCTACGGGACAAAACCTGCAAAGCCAAAGGCTGCCACGTCCCCTCGGTCTGGTGCCACATCCACCACGAGATCCCCTGGGCAGCCGGCGGAAGCACCTCAGTCAAACAAGGCATGCCCCTGTGCCCCCACCACCACACCATCGTCCACGACCCGGCCTACCACCACGAGAAGAACAGCAACGGCGACATCCTCTTCCACAAACGCACATAGCCTCCGCAACACGGACGACGGATGCCCCACACCCAACTTCAAGCGCGCCCCAACCAGCACGCCACCAAGACGCATCCCGAGCCCGAACCCCGCGGCCGGACCCCGGGACTTGACCCGCGGCCGCGCCGAACCACGACACCGTGCATCTCGATCCGCGAGTGGACCGCACCCCGCAGCGCGATAGGCGGCCAAGGGTCATCCGCCGGCGGAGCAGAAGCGAACCCCGCACCGTCAGGGATGAAGCGCGGGGTGTGCGACGCAAGCTCACGCCGACTGCCGCGGCTCACCAGGTGACCACGCCTTGGTCTGGAGATCAGTCGTCGATGCTCTCGCTCAGCACCTTGTAGTCGCTGTCCAGATCCACGTCCCACTCGGTGCCGTCATCCATGCGGACCTCGGCCTCGTAGGCCACCCCACGATCGTCGCTGGCCTCGAGGTCGACCACGGTGCCACCGCCGACGGCGTCCAGAGCCGCCTTCTCGACCGACTTGCGCTCCTCGGCGCCCAGGGCACGCTCGTCGCCGTCACGACCTTCGTTCACTTCGGAGTCGTTGCCATCGGAACCGTTGCCATCGGAATCGTTGTCGTCGTCGGCCTCATCGGTGTCCCGGCTGACCACGTTGAGGTCCTGATCGAGGCTGATCTCCACCTCAGTGCCGTCGTCCATGCGGACCTCGGCCTCGTAGGCCTCGCCACGGTCGTCGCTGGTCTCGAGGTCGACCACGTTCCCGCCGCCGGCGGCCTCGATGGCCGCAGCGCCGACGCGGTCGCGCTCACTGCCCTGGAGATCGTTGTCGGCCGACGCGGTCC
Organism: Nocardioides sp.; assembly: GCA_030452025.1. Lineage (GTDB taxonomy): Bacteria > Actinomycetota > Actinomycetes > Propionibacteriales > Nocardioidaceae > Nocardioides. The sequence continues at coordinate 30,244 of JAKDNC010000001.1, forward strand.
ACACCGTGCCACCGACGCCGAGGATGGCGACGGCCGCGATCGTGGGAATGATGACACGCTTCCTGCGGAGATGAGTGACGTTCATGAGTTGACCTCTCTCGACTTCTGAGGGTTTCCGGAGACTTGATGTGACCACCCTGCGTCCGGGCCGCTGAAGGCCACCTGAAAGTGTCTGAAAGCCCCTTCAGGTCGGCCGATCCGACCTCAGTGCGGGGAGACGCACGACGAATCGGGCGCCCCCGAGTCCCGACGACGTGACCGCGACGTCTCCGTCGTGGGCAGTCACGATGTCCCGGACGATCGCCAGCCCGAGACCGCTGCCGCCGGCGTCACGTGCGCGCGCCTCGTCGAGCCGCACGAACCGGTCGAAGACACGTGCCCGGTCCGCCTCCGGGATCCCGGGCCCGTCGTCCTCCACGATGAGCTCGACCCCTCCGGGGCTCTCGCGGACGGCGACGGCCAGCGTCGCGTCCGCGTGGCGAGCGGCGTTCTCGACCAGATTCCGCGCGACCTGGCTGAGCGCGACCTGGTCGCCACGGACTCGTCCCGGCCCGATCCCGGCAGTGTCGACGGCGAGGCCGGGTCGGCGGATCCGGCGAGTCGCCGCCAGGGCCACGTCATCGAGGTCGACGTCGTGGTGCGTCCGCACGAGCGCGCCCTCATCCGCTCGGGTGAGGAGCAGCAGCTGCTCGACGAGCCTTTGCATGCGCGCGGACTCCTCCAGCACGGCATCTGCGAGCTCACCCTCGGGCAGTGAGCCTGGATGCGCCCGGGACACTTCGGCCGTCTGACGGATGCTGGCCAGTGGCGAGCGCAGCTCGTGGGAGGCATCGCCGACGAACTGCTGCTGTCGGTTGCGGGAGTCCTGCAGGCGCCCCAGCATCTGGTTCATGGTTCGCGCCAGCCGGTGGATCTCATCGCGCGACCGCGGCTCCGGCACCCTCCGGTCCAGCCGGTCACCGGTGATCTGCTCGACCTCACGCCGAATCCGTTCGACCGGTGCGAGCGCTCGGGTGGCCACCAGCCAGGTCGTGCCGCCCACCAGCAGGAGGACCAGCGGCAGCCCCACGAGCAGCGGCGTCACCAGCGCAGCCGTCGAGTCCTCCACCTCCTCCAGCGACGCAGCGACCGAGACGTCGTACTCCTGACCACCGGACTCGGCCTCGTCGACCACAACCAGGTAGGCATCATCAGCACCCGGCAGCCGCACCTCGTCGGTCTCGTCGATGGGCAGCGGCCGGTCAAGGGGTTGCGAGGCGCGGACCACGACGCCCTCGGCGTCGCGCACCTGCCAGACCAGCTCGTCGGCCCCGTCGGCCCCGTCGTCGTCATCATCGTCTTCGGGCAGTGCCTCGTCGGGCAGTCCCGAGGTCTCGATCTGGGCGACCAGCTCCGAGAGGCGCTGCTCGGCATTGCTCTCCACGCCCTCGTGCAACGACTCGCGGACCAGGGCGACGAGGGTGAGGCCCCCGATGAGCAGGACCATCGCCACCACCATCACAGCCGCGGCCGTCGTGCGCAGCCGGACCGATGCGCGGCTCCAACCCAGCTCAGCCACCATTGCTGGCCATCCGGTAGCCCGCACCACGCAGGGTCTCGATCGCCTTCCGGCCGAACGGGCGGTCCAGCTTGTTGCGGAGATGGCGAATGTAGACCTCGACAATATTGGGGTCCCCCTCGAAGTCGACGTCCCACACGGCCTCGAGGATCTGCCGCTTGGAGAGTACGTCGCCCTGGTGGCGGGTCAGGAAGGCGAGCATCGCGAACTCCCGGGCGGTGAGCTCGATCTCGATGTCCCCTCGCCAGACCCGGTGGGCCGCGGGATCCACGCGGATGTCCCCCGCCTCGAGCAGGGTGGGTCGCTCGCGCGCACCCCGACGGGCCACCGCCCGCAACCGGGCCACGAGGACCGGGAAGGAGAACGGCTTGGTGAGGTAGTCGTCGGCACCCGTGTCGAGCCCCTCGACCTGGTCCCACTCCCCGTCCTTGGCCGTCAGCATCAGGATCGGGGTCCAGTCCTTCTCACCCCGGAGCGTCTGGCAGACCTTGTAGCCGTTGATCCCCGGGAGCATCAGGTCGAGCAAGATCGCGTCGTACTCGTTCTCGCGAGCCAGCCACAGCCCATCGGTGCCGTCGTGGGCCACGTCAACGGCGAAGCCCTCCGCCTCCAACCCCACCCGCAGGGATCGCGCGAGCCGCTTCTCGTCGTCCACGACGAGCACGCGCATGAGGGCCTCCAGAGGGTTGGGGCCCAGTCTCGCGCATCCATCCTGAATGCACGCTGAACTCTGCGACGTCATGATGGTCGTCCCGCGCGGACGCCCAGACAGAAGTCCCTGCTGTTGCCGGGTGACCTCGCCGCCGTGCTCCAGGAGCTCGAGAATGTCATCGGCCTGGAACAGCGCGGACTTCCGATACTTGCCGGTGGCCGGTCGGACGATCTCAACGGCGACCAGCTGCTTGACCAGCTTCTGCGCCGAGACGGTGGAGACTCCGAGGTTCTCCGCGAGAAACCGTGCCGAGATGACTGGGTAGTCGACCACCAGATCAACTGCCCAGTCGGAACCGCTCAGCTGCTGAGACCGCAGCGCCCACGTAGCCGAGGAACTGCTCCACATAGGCGTGCAACGCGGGACTCCGGTCATCCCCGTCGTAGCGGTACGTGGTCAGCGCGTTGACGTAACCATCCACATCACCGCGCAGCACCGTGGACAGGGGGATCACGCCACCGTCCACAAGGCCCGGCACGTTTCAGGATGCCGTGGAACAGAGCCCTGCCCACACGGCCGTTGCCATCCTCGAATGGGTGGATGGTCTCGAACTGCGCATAAATGATCGCGGCCTGAACCACCGGCGAGTCACCTGAGGTATTGGCGTAGTTGAGCAGATCTTCCCTACCCGGATGCACCAACTCGTGCGGTGGGCCGGCGTAGTCGGCGTTGAACTTGTTGCTACCGCCGATCCACACCTGCGCGGCTCGATACCCAAGACGATGCCAAGGGAGGAAGTCGTGGTGGATGCCCAGCACATCCTCGTGGGTCCAGACCCCCACGCCGAGGAGCTCGATCGCTTCCTTCATCGCATCCACGTTTCGGATGACTGACGAGACGTTGTGGGACGCCCCGTCGTCAGCGATCTGCGCGATGGCGATGCTCCGAGGACTCTCCCGGATGCCCTCGATCCATGAGGAGGAGATGGATTCCGAGCGGATCATCGTGGAGTGCAAGACCGGAAGTGGGTTGGAGCGCAACCGCTCCCCGAGGCGCCCCGAGGCGCCCCAAGGCGCCCCAAGGCAATGGACATGTCGGCCGCATGCTCCAACACCTCTCCACCCAGAGCATTGGACACGGAGGCAAGCATGTCTGGGTGGTACCGGAGGTACCTGCTGCCTTGTCGATCGGCACGTGTGACCCCGGCGAACTCCGGCGGGACCTGCACCCGTTCCCCTCCTCGGGCCTTCGTCAGACTGAAACCCGCCTTCTCGCAGCGGCGCTGTCCGTCCGGCGATGCGCTCAGGTCATCGCCGTGGATTTCGGCGTGCCCGTCGTCGGGGGCCGGCTTGGGACGGCGCGTCGGTCATGACCGACGCACGAGCCTCGCCGCGGTCGGCACCACGGTCAGCAGCGGCAGTGCGAGCACCCCGGCGCTGAGAGCGAGGTAGGCGGTGACGTCGACGGGCGGGAGCACCGGGCCGAGCAACCCGAGACCAACACCGAGCACCGCGGGGAGGACTGCGAGGGTGCCGATCAGCCAGGCCAGTCCCCCGGTGAGGGCGGCTTCGACGGTCAACATCCGCATCAGCTGCGCGCGGGTGGCGCCGGTGCGGCCGTAGAGCCGGAGCTCGGCACGGCGGCGGGCGGTGACCATCACCTGCGCATTGGCGGCGGCGAGGAACACGAAGGCGAGCAGCGCCAGCAACAGGGCCGTGGAGACGCGACGCTCAGCGGATCCGGTCGCGGTGACGCTCTCGGCGTACGCCGTCGGGCTCTGCGCCACCAGACCGAGGACCACGAGCCCGGTGCGGATGTCACCGAGGGACCGGGGCGCAGCTTCGATGAGCAGGGAGTCGGCCACTGCGCTCGGGTGGGCCGCGAGACCGTCCGGACCGACGAGGTAGTCACCGAACCCGAGCCCGCGCTCGTAGACGGCCACGACCGTGGGCGTGGTCGTGGTCCCGTCCGCCCAGCGCAACGGCACCGTGTCACCGACCCGCAAGTCGGTCTCGAAGGTGGCGTCCCTGCTGACTGCGACCGTGTCACGGTTTTCCGTGAGGTCGGCCAACGAGCCGGCGCTGACGTCGGGGTCGGCGAGCAACCCACTCTGGCCAGCAGCAAGGGCCTGCACGGTCGTCGGCTCCCAGGCCAGCGCGTCGACCACGCCGTCCAAATCCTCGTCCGTCCGCACTCGAGCGGGAGCGCTGGCCAGAGTGGTGGTGCCGGTGATGCCGGGGAGGGCCGCGACCGAGTCGAGGTCCGACGAGGACAGCCCCTCGGGCGAGCTCGCGACGAGGTCCGCGCGCACGCCGTCTCGAAGCTGAGTCGCGCTGGCCTCGGCGACGGTGCGGTCGACCGAGGTCTGGGCTGCTCCGGCCGTGAGCGCGAGTGCCAGCGGGACCACGACGATCGTCAACCGTTGCGAGAAGCCGCGGACGTTGCCCGCAGCGAGTCGTCCTGCGGGGCCCAGGCGCGACCCCCACCGATCCGTGAGTCGGAAGGCCCACGTGAGAAGCACCGGCCCCGCGAGCGCCGCCGCGCCCACGAGCAGAAAGGCCGACGTCGCGGCACTGGCGCTGCCGATCGTGCCCGGGACGACGAGCGGGCTGAAGGCCGCTGTGACGCCGGACAGGCCGACGACGACCGCAGCCACCCGTCGTACCGGACCGACCGTGCTGGCCTCGACCAAGCTGGCGCGGACCGCCTGGCTCGGCGCGAGGCGCAGCGTCTCCCGCGAGGCCAGCCGTGCCGACAGCCAGGCCACGGGCAACACCAGCACGGTGGCACCGAGGACCGGCAACGGGGTGAGCGAGAGCGCGCCGCCCGGGGTGATCAGTCCGGCGTCACGCAGGAGCGGAGTGAGCAGGCGCGCCAGCAGGACGCCGGCGATGGCGCCGACCGGTGCCGCGAGGGCCCCGACGAGCAGGACTTCGGCGCCGATCTGGGTGCGGAGCTGGGACCGGGTCGCGCCGACGGCGCGCAGCAGCGCGAGCTCGCGCCGCCGGCCGCGCAGGGCCAGCGAGACGGTCGCGACGATGACCAGCACCACCACGATCACGACCGTGCCGGAGAACGAGCCCGCCAGCACCAGCAGCAGGCCGCTGCCGGTGACGTCCGCGGCGGCGCGGAGACCGGACTCGGCGAGCACCCCGGCGACCGCGAGCAGCAGTCCCGCCAGGGCGAGCACGAGGGCGGTGCCGGTCAGACCCGCACGGTGCGCCCAGGCGCTGCGGCGGGCCAGGCCCCACGCCGCCCTCATCGTCCCAGCCCGAGCATGCGCGTGTTGATCTGTTCGGCGGTCGGGTCGTCGAGCTGGTCGACCAGCACTCCGTCGCCGAGGAAGAGCACCCGGTCGGCCGCCGCCGCGACCTTCGGGTCGTGGGTGACCAGTACGACGGTCTGCCCGAGCTCGCGAGCCGTCGAGCGGAGCAGCTCGAGGACGTGGTCCGCAGTGCGGGAGTCCAGGGCACCGGTCGGCTCGTCGGCGAAGACGACGTCCGGGCGGGTGAACAGGGCACGGGCGATCGCCGCCCGCTGGGCCTGGCCCCCGGACAGCTCGCCGGGCAGCCGGCGCCCCATGCCGCCCAGTCCAACGACCTCGACCAGCTCGTCCAGTCGCGCGACGTCGGGTTCGCGGCCGGCGAGGACCACGGGCAGGGTGATGTTGTCGATGACCGGGAGGTGGTCGACAAGGTTGTAGGCCTGGAACACGAAGCCGATGTGGTCACGACGGAAGCGGGTCAGGGCGTCGGGCGACAGGGTGCTGATGTCACGGTCGCCGATGACGACCTGACCACGTGTCGGGGTGTCGAGCCCCGCAGCACAGCTGAGCAACGTGGACTTCCCGGAGCCAGAGGGCCCCATCACGGCGGTGAATGAGCCGCGCGCCAGGGCGAACGAGACGCCGCGAACGGCGTACACCGGCAGCGCGTCGTGCGCGTAGGACTTGTGGAGGTCGATGAGGCGTACGGCGGTGCGGGTGGCCACGTCGGGCTGTTGGATCGTCATGTCCACCACGCTAGGAACTCGGGTCAGTGCCCATCGAGCCGCGCAAGGATGAGATCGGTAGTTCCATCCTTCGATGCAAGGGCCCGGGCGCCCCTGGGGTCGATCCTCAGGTGGGGACGTCGACGATGCGATTCTGGTAGGCCCAGACCGCCGCCTGGAGTCGCGATCGCACGCCGATCTTCGGCATCATCCGAGCGAGGTGTGACTTCACCGTGGAGACCTCCAGAGTGAGCTCGTCGGCGATCTCGTCGTTCGACATCCCCTGCGCCAGCAGCAGGAGGATGTCGAGCTCGCGGGCGGTGAGCACCTCGGTGGCACACGCGACGACCACGGGCCTGGTGCCGCGACGGATGACCACCTCGCGCAACACCCGCTTGGTGAGCGAGGTGTCGATGGTGCCATTCCCGGCGGCCACGGAGCGTACGGCGGCGACCAACTCCTCCGGCTCGGCGTCCTTGAGCAGGAACCCGGAGGCGCCGGCCTCGAGCGCCCCGAAGAGGTAGTCGTCGATGTCGAAGGTGGTCAGGACCAGGACGGCGACCGGGTCCTCGACACCGGGCCCGCACAGCTCCCGGGTCGCTGCGATGCCGTCCATTCCCGGCATCCGGATGTCGGTGCACACGACGTCGGCGTGGTGCGTCCGTGCGGCCTCGACGGCCGCGCGGCCGTCCTCGACGGCGGCGACGACCTCGATGTCTGGCGCCGCGTTCAGCAGCGTGGTCAGCCCGGCCCGCACCATCGGCTGGTCGTCGGCGACGACGACCCGGATCACGTCGGCTCCCCCGTTGACTCCCGGGCTGGCTCCCCCGTCGGCTCCCCCGTCGGCTCCTGCGGGGCGGCGCGTGGCGTGCGTAGTCGCACCTGCCAACCGTCGTCAGTGGTGGGACCGACCTCGAGCTGGCTGCCGGTCAGCTCGGCTCGCTCACGCATTCCCACGAGGCCGAGTCCACCACGGGCCTCGGGGTCGGACATCCGTGGGGCGCGTTCGTTGCGCACCGTGACCACCAGGGCCGCAGGGTCGCGGTCGTCGACCTCGATCTCGCAGCGTGCGTCGGGGGCGTGCCGACCGGCGTTCGCCAGCGACTCCTGGACCGTCCGGTACGCCGCCAGCTGGGCCAGCGGCCCGATCCCGACCCCCGTCGTCCGCCGGTCCGGGTGCTCCAGCACGGTGAGGGTCACGTCCTGGCCGGCCGCGACGACTTCCCTCACCAGAGTGGGGATACCGGCGAGCGTCTCGGAGCGGACGACGTCCCGGGGTGCGGTCCCGGTCGTGTGCTCGGTCCCGTCGTGGTCGCGGAGGAGCCCGACCAGGTTGCGCAGGTCGCGCAGAACGGCGGTGCTCTGTCGTCGTACGTCGCCGACTGCGGCTTTGGCGCCGGTCGGGTCGGTGTCGATCTGGGTGGCGATCGCGGCGCTCATCACCGCGATCCCGGTCAAGTGATGCGCGGCGATGTCGTGGAGCTCGCGCGCCATCGCGGTGCGTTCGCGGGCCACGGCCGCCAGCACGAGCGCGTCATGCTCCCGCTCCAGAGCCCGCATCCGGTCCTCGCGGGCCGATCGCGACTCCCGGCGGGTCAGCACCAGCGTTGCGACCACCACTGGTGCACCGACCAGCACGACGGCCTGCGCGAGCGCCGCGAGCACTGCTTCCCCCACCGGTGCGTCGTCGCGCAACCCGGCCACAGTGTGCCCCGCCGCCGCCAGGAGCCCGGCCGCAGTCAACAGGGGCCAGACCCGCGATGCAGGGCACAGCGTGACCAGGGTGTAGATCGCGATGAGGAGCGCAATCGAGGTCAACCCGATCGCCGCGCCCATCCCGACCGCGGCCCCACACACCACCGCTGCAGCGCTCACCCCCGCGACGACCTCAGGGTGCTGACGTCGCCAGGCCAACACGCCTGACTGGACCGCGAGATTGGCCAGCATTGCCCACCATGCGGTGTCGCCGACCTCCGGCACTCCGTCCGCAACCGATGGATCGGCGCGGGAAAGCACCGGCAGAAGCAGCACCGTCGCCAGCGTGATGGTCGCGCAGGCTTCGGCCACCAGCACGTCGCTGCGCGATGGCGTTGCCCGTGGTTGTGTCATGGGCGAACGCTATCGGAGGGGGTGGTCGCACCTTGGTCGTTCGGACACCGGCTGCCTGGCGGGGCTCTCGTTGTCTCAGGCGCCGTGTGCCCGGCCGCGGGCGCACGCGATGAGCGCTTCGAGGTCGAGGCCGTACGACGGACCGGCCGTCTGCTGGTAGGCCTCCAGGCGGCCTGCTGCTCGTTCGACGAGTCTGGCGGAACCCACGGCGTTGCCGCGTGCCTGGTGGGTCAGGCCCACGCACAGCTGGGCCAGGCCTTGCCACAGCTCGCGTTCCTCCTCCGGGCACGACTTCCACCGGACCTCGAGGGCTTCGTGTGCCGCGAAGGGACGCCCGTCGTCCAGCAGCCGGCGTGCGTACGCCAAGGTCGCCTCCGGCGACAGCGGCTCTTCGGAGATCGGCTCGACGCCCGTGGCGCCATAGGGCAAGGGGCGTCCGAGCGCGTCGCGCGGTCGAGCTTGCTGGGCTCGTCCTTGCTCGTTTCGATCGCGATCAGCCACGGCGGGACTGCTTCGCGAACGGCAGGAGCACGCCGGCAAGGTCACGTCGCGCACGCATGACCGGTAGAGCCGTCTCCGGGTGGTGGCACGCAAGGACCACTGGTGTTCCCTCCTGCATCCTTCTCCTTCATCGGAGTCTTTGGGCGGCCCAACCAGGCGCCCCATCATCCTGCCGCCCACCATACGGGCGAGCGGAGGCAACTGAGCCCGGCTGGGACGGTCTTGTTTGGTCTGACTGCCACCAGGACGCAAGATCCTCAGCTGTCGTTGGCCAGCCGTTTCCCCTGGAGATCCGGCTCGGGCCAGGCCGAGGAGAACCAGATCTGCCCACCGGCGCCCATCCGCTTCGATGGGGATCAGATTCCCTAGTGGGGGCCGTCGCTCTCCGCTCGGTTCGACTCTTGGTCTCCTCCGGCCGCCGACGCGACCGCCGGAGCAACTGCTGTGTGGATCGCTCTTCTCCACATCTTCGTCCTTTGGGTGTTGTGCCTATTTTCGAACAGGCGTACGATGGACGTAGTCCTTCGGGTGAGATACACGAATCGTCGTGCGAAGCCCGAGGGGTCAGACGCATCCCGGTTACGTAATAGCCCCCGGAGGGCCTCCGGCGTCGCAGTGTCCAAATTCCTGCGATCACCCCTGCGGAGGCCCCGATGCACCCCATCACCAACAGTCTCACCGCGGTGCACACCGCGCTGGACGGTGCCGGAGACGCCCAGGCGATCTACCTCGACCTGGCAGCAAAGAAGGAAGCGCTCCGCGAGGTCGTCCGCGCCGAGTCCCGACTGACAGCAATGAAGATGAGCCTCCTGGCCGCCGCCGGCGACGTGGCCGACCAAAGCGCCTACAAGACACCGGGGACCTGGCTCGCCGACGACCAGAACCTCGACCCCAGCAAAGCCACCGCACAACAGAACATGGCCCAACGCCTCGAACGCCGGATCCGCACCGCGACCGCGCTGGCCACCGGCACACTCAACGCCCAACAGGCAGACGTGATCACCAAAGTCCTCGAAGAGATCGCCGACGAACTCGACACCGAGCAGCGCATTGCCGCCGAGGAAACCCTGATCACCGAAGCCAAGGAACTCGACCCTCCACAGCTACGAGCCCTGGGCCGCCGACTGGTCGACATCCTCAACCCCGAGAAGGCCGACGAACGGGAAGCCAAAAGACTCGACGACGAAGAGAAGCATGCCGAGCAGAAGTCACGGTTCAACCTGAAGAAGCTGGGGGACGGAACGACCAGGATCACTGGCCGGGTCCCCGACGCAGTCGGCCAACGGCTACGCACCTACCTCGAGTCCTTCGCCAGCCCCCGCAAGCAAGCCCTCGAGGCGGACGGGAAGGCACTGCCCCGGCCGAGGCTGCTGGCCAAAGCGCTCCGCGACCTGCTCGAGCGCATCGACCCCAACCAACTCCCCTTCCACGGCGGCGCCCCCACCACCGTGATGGTCACCATCACCCTGGACCAACTCCGCAAAGAACTCGCCACAGCCGACATCATCTACGACGACCAAGACCTCGCCATGACCGCAGGCCAGATACGACGCCTCCTATGCGAAGCCGAAGTCCTCCCCGTCATCCTCAACGGAGCCTCCCAACCACTCGACGTCGGGCGCACGCAACGATTCCACAACGTCGTCCAGAGGCGACTGATCTGCCTACGGGACAAAACCTGCAAAGCCAAAGGCTGCCACGTCCCCTCGGTCTGGTGCCACATCCACCACGAGATCCCCTGGGCAGCCGGCGGAAGCACCTCAGTCAAACAAGGCATGCCCCTGTGCCCCCACCACCACACCATCGTCCACGACCCGGCCTACCACCACGAGAAGAACAGCAACGGCGACATCCTCTTCCACAAACGCACATAGCCTCCGCAACACGGACGACGGATGCCCCACACCCAACTTCAAGCGCGCCCCAACCAGCACGCCACCAAGACGCATCCCGAGCCCGAACCCCGCGGCCGGACCCCGGGACTTGACCCGCGGCCGCGCCGAACCACGACACCGTGCATCTCG
>JAKDNC010000552.1 GCA_030452025.1 Nocardioides sp.
GCCCCGAGACCGGGAGGAGGGCGCGAACCCGCCGCAGAACGTGGGCGGAATAATGCCCGGCCGGGGGTCGTTGACGCGTAGATGCCCGTAGACGGAGGTGGCCACCCTTGAGCCGGATCGCGATGATCAGCCTGCACACCTCCCCGCTCGACCAACCCGGGACCGGCGACGCCGGGGGGATGAACGTCTACGTCATCGAGCTGGCCCGGCGCCTGGCCCGACGCGACGTCGCCGTGGACATCTTCACCCGTGCCACCTCCTCAACCCTCGACCCGATCGTCGAGGTCGATGACAACGTTCTGGTCCGTCACGTCCATGCGGGCCCGTTCGAGGGCCTCACCAAGGGTGAGCTCCCGGCCCAGCTGTGCGTCTTCGCCCGCGAGGTGATGCGCGCCGAGGCGGGTCACCTGCCCGGCCACTACGACGCCGTGCACTCCCACTACTGGCTCTCCGGACAGGTCGGTGCCCTGGCCCGTGACCGCTGGGGAGTCCCCCTGGTCCACTCCATGCACACCATGGCCAAGGTCAAGAACGAGTCGATGGCCACCGGCGACACCCCGGAGCCGTCCGCCCGGCTGCTCGGCGAGGAGCAGGTCGTCGAGGCCGCCGACGTGCTGATCGCCAACACCGACATCGAAGCCAAGCAGCTGATCAACCTGTACGACGCCGATCCCGGTCGCGTCGAGGTCGTCCATCCCGGTGTCGACCTGTCGGTCTTCAGGCCTCGCCTCGGGGCCCGCCAGCGCCTCGGGCTGCCCGAGGAAGCTCAGGTGCTGCTCTTCGCGGGCCGGATCCAGCCGCTCAAGGCTCCCGACGTGCTGCTGCGCGCGGTCGCCGTACTCCTCGACGAGAGCCCGCACCTGCGCTCTCGTCTCGTCGTGCCCGTCGTCGGTGGGCCCTCGGGAACCGGCCTCGCACACCCCAGCGCACTGGCCGACCTGGCCAGCGAGCTCGGTCTCGACGATGTCGTGCGGTTCGTCCCGCCGGTTGCACAGTCGGTGCTCGCGGACTGGTGCGCGGCGGCGACCCTGGTGGCCGTCCCCTCCTACAACGAGTCCTTCGGGCTGGTCGCCGTCGAGGCCCAGGCCACCGGTACGCCGGTCGTCGGTGCCGCGGTCGGTGGACTGCCCACCGTCATCGAGGACGGCGTCTCCGGGCTGCTCGTCGACACGCACGAGCCCCGCGACTGGGCCGCTGCGCTGCGACGTGTGGTGGAGTCTCCCGACCTGCGTGAGAGGCTGGCCGCAGGGGCGCTGGAGCAGGCCCGACAGTTTTCCTGGGAGCGCACCGCCGACCGCACGCTCCAGGTGTACAGCCGGGCCGCCAGCCTGATGAGGGAGGAAGTTTCCGTTGGCTGAGACCACCGACACCGGTCCCGCTGAGGTCCTGAGGAGCTGGCTGGACTCCAACGAGATCGAATTCGAAGAGGACGAGAACGGCATGTTCTCCTTCGCTCTCCCCGGCGAGCGCAAGCTGGCGACTCCGGTCCGCGTCGACCTTGGTACGCACGCGCTCGGCGTGCATGCCTTCGTCTGCCGCAACCCCGACGAGAACCATGCGGGTGTGCACCGCTGGCTGCTCGAGAAGAACCTCCGGCTCTACGCCGTCGCGTTCGCCGTCGACCGTCACGGCGACATCTACCTCGACGCGCGACTGCCCCTGTCCTCGGTCAATGACGACGACCTGGACCGCGTGCTCGGCACCGTGCTGGCCACCGCGGACGAGTCGTTCAACACGATCCTCGAGCTCGGGTTCGCCAGCTCCATCCGCAAGGAGTGGGACTGGCGGATCTCACGCGGGGAGTCGACCGCGAACCTCGAAGCGTTCCGCGGCTGGCTCGAGCAGGAGCAGTCGGGAGGCTGAGCAGGGCCAGCGACACTGTCGGACTCGGCCGACCGCTGAGCTGGCTACCGCGCTGCGAATCCGTGCAGGAAGATCGTCTCTATGCTAGTGGCGAGCTCGTCCGCGTCGACTCGAACAGGGCTGTTCCATCGGGTGCAGGACCAAATGGCATCCCTTAGCAGTTCGTAGAAGACCAACGAGTCCAGGTCGTTGCGCAGTTGGTTGTTGGCCACGGCGGCCTTGACGGTGTCGAGCCAGGTCTTGCGGTTCGCGGCCAGCAGCGCTTCGACGGGACTGAGGAGGTCGTGCTCGCGGAAGTAGTTTCCTTCGTTCTGGTAGATCGAGGTGAGTTGTGGCATCTCGTCGACCAGTGCCACCGAAATCCGGATCAACGCGCGAATGGCCTCCAAAGGGTCTGCCACGCCGTCCACTGCGGCCAGGTTGCGCCGGTAGTTCTCCTCGCCCAGGTCGGTGAGCAGGCGCACCACGATGGCGTTCTTGGAGTCGAAGTAGTGGTAGAGCGTGCCGGAGAGCACTCCTGCGGCCTCGCCGATGTCACGCACCGTGGTCTTGGCGATGCCCTTGCGTGCGAACAGCTCCGTGGCGGCCGCGAGGATCTGTTCGCTCCGTTTGGGGTTGGGGGCGGGCACGGCGGCTCCCTCTCTTGGTTCGGCATCAGGCATCCGGAGCGTACGGGATCGGCGCGGTCTTGACGCCATGCATACGCCGCCCTAATGTATCGAGCGCTTGATCAAAATGGAGGTTGGACTTGAAGACATTTGCCGAAGTCGTGCGCTCGCGAACCGGAGACACCCACGAGGGTCTGCGATTCGAGGGGCAGAGCTGGTCATGGGCCGAGATCGTGGACGAAGCAGCCATGCGGGCTGCTGCGATCCGCGAGGTCGAACCGGGCGAGGGTCGCAGACAGCGCCACATCGGCGTGTTGCTCCAGAACGTCCCGGACTTCGTGTTCTGGCTGCTTGCGGCCGGGCTGACCGGGG
>JAKDNC010000553.1 GCA_030452025.1 Nocardioides sp.
CTTCAACGTGGATGAGGACGCCGATGTGACCGACCAGACCCAGGTCTCCATCCGCTTCCGCAACCTGGTCGGCCAGCGCTATCTGTCCCTGACCGACAACAAGTCGGGGGCAGCGCTCGAGCAGGACACGACGATTCCGGTGCAGCGGACCTCGCCGGCCCTCGACCTGACCGTTCTGTTCAATGGATTCAAGCCGCTCTTCGAGGCGCTCTCGCCGCAGGACATCAACCAGCTCTCCTACGAGATCGTCCAGGTCTTCCAGGGCGAGGGAGGCACCGTCGAGGGCCTGCTCGGCCACACCGCGTCAGTCACCCAGACCCTGGCCAACCGGGACGAGATCATCGGCAAGCTGATCGGCAACCTCAACGAGGTCCTGGTCACCGTCGGTGACCGCGACAAGCAGCTCAGCGGGCTGATCGTGAACCTGCGCTCCCTGGTCACCGGCCTGGCCAAGGACAAGGACGCCATCCTCGGCTCACTCGACTCCATCTCGGACCTCTCGGTCGAGACCGCCGGACTGGTCAAGGGCATCCGCAAGCCGCTGGTCACCGACGTCAAGCAGTTGCGCAGCTTCGCCGGCAACCTGGCCAGGAACCGGGCCGAGCTCGACCGCGCACTGCAGGTCCTGCCGATCAAGCTCAACAAGATCGGACGTACGGCGACCTACGGCTCCTGGTTCAACTTCTACCTCTGCAACCTCACCGGCACGGTCAAGGTCGGACCGGTCGGACCCATTCCGCTCAGCTACCAGACCAGTGGGGACAGGTGTTCACTTCCATGAGCACTCCCTTCCGTGAACGCAATCCGGTGATCATCGGGGCGATCAGCCTCGTCGTGATCCTGGCCGCTGTCCTGGTCGCCTTCCGCGCCGACGACCTGCCAGTCATCGGTGGGGGCGACACGTACTACGCCGCATTCAGCGAGGCCGGCGGACTCAAGTCCGGCGATGAGGTCCGGGTGGCGGGGGTCCGCGTCGGCAAGGTCGACTCCATCGATCTCGACGGCGACCACGTGAAGGTCTCCTTCAAGATCCAGGACGGCGTGGACTTCGGCCCCGACTCGCGGGCATCGATCAAGGTCAAGACACTCCTGGGCGCCATGTTCCTCGCTCTGGAGCCGGCCGGCTCCGGGCAGATGGATCAGGGGGACGAGATCCCCGTCAACCGGACCGAGTCACCCTACGACGTCATCGAGGCGTTCAGCGGGCTGGCCGATCGGGCCGAAAAGATCGACGTCAACCAGCTCAAGACCTCCCTCTCGGCGCTCTCCGACCTGGCCGCGAACACCCCTGAGGAGTTCCGGGCGGCTCTGAAGGGAGTCTCGGAGCTCTCCAACAACCTTGCGGCGCGCGATGAGCAGATCAACACCCTGCTGAAGAACCTCCAGAAGGTCTCCGGGGTCCTCGGCGACCGTGACCAGGACATCGTGAAGCTGATGAAGGACGCCGACGTCCTGTTCCGGGCGTTGGTCAAGCGCCGCGACTCGATCCACCGGCTGCTGGTCTCCACGACGACGATGTCGCGTGAGCTCACCGGCCTGATCCGCGAGACCCGCGCGGATCTCAAGCCGGCCCTGACCCACCTCGACACGGTCGTCAAGGTGCTGCTGAAGAATCAGGACAATCTCGACGAGAGCCTGCGGTTGATGGCGCCGTTCTACCGGGTCTTCGCCAACACGCTCGGCAACGGCCCGTGGTTCGACACCAAGATCTACAACCTGCCGCCCGTCGGAACGCCGAAGGTGGGATGAGATGTCAATGGCCAAGAAGTTTTTGATCCCGGGGATCATCGTGGTCCTGCTCGCTGTCGCGGCGTTCCAGATGTTCGGAACCGAGGAGCGCAAGCACATCACCGCTCAGTTCCCTCGCACTGTCTCGATCTACGAGGGTTCCGACGTCCGGGTGCTCGGCGTGTCGGTCGGCACCGTCGACACCGTCGAGCCGACCGGGACCAGCGTCAAGGTGACGTTGTCCTACGACGAGTCGGTGAACGTCCCCGCCGATGCCAAGGCGCTGATCGTCGCTCCCAGCGTGGTCGGGGACCGGTTCGTCCAGCTCACACCCGTCTACAAGGGTGGGGCCAAGCTCGAGGACGGCGCCGAGCTCGGCCTCGACGCCACCAGCACACCGCTGGAGCTCGACGAGATCTACCAGAGCCTCGATGACCTCACCGTGGCATTGGGGCCGGACGGCGCCAACAGCGACGGCGCCCTGACTGAGCTCCTTGACGTTGCCGCGAAGAACTTCGACGGGCAGGGCGAGAAGGTCAACCAGACCATCACCGACCTCGGCAAGCTCACCGGCACCCTGGACAACAACAAGGACGACATCTTCGGGACCGCGCGCCAGCTGCAGCGCTTCATCAGCACGCTGTCGAAGAAGGACGGGGTCGTGCGCGACTTCAATGCCTCGCTCGCCTCGGTCTCCGAGCTGCTTTCCGGAGAGCGCGACGAGCTGGCCACCTCCTTGAGCAACATCGGGACGGCGCTGGGCGAGGTGAAGACCTTCGTGCAGGACAACAAGGAGCTGCTCGGGCGCAACGTGAAGAACCTCAATCAGGTCTCCAAGACGCTGGTCAAGCGGCGCGGCGAGCTCGACGAGATCCTGCGCGCCGGGCCGTTGGCGCTGAACAACTTGGCGCTGACCTACAACCCGGAGGCGGGGACGCTCGACGCAGCAGCCAACCTGGATCACCTCCCCGAGGATCTGCTCAAGAATCCGGCGCTTCTCCTCTGCAGCATCGTCGGCGAGACTGACCCGCCGGGCAAGCGCTGTGACCTGGTCGGGAGCCTCCTCCCCAGGACCGGTGCCCTGACCGAGTCGGCCTCGGACCCCAGCTTCAACG
>JAKDNC010000554.1 GCA_030452025.1 Nocardioides sp.
CTAGGTTGTGCCCAACACAATCCGTGCAGCCACCGAGCGCCGGGTGTCGCTATGGTGGCCGCATGCCGAGCAGAGTCGTGAGAGTCCGGTCCACAGACGACAGTGTCGCCGCCCAGGAATTGCGAGACGGGATCGCCGAGCTCCAGGAGGAGCTGGGAGTCACGCCTGAGTTCCCTGCGGAGGTCGAGGAGGCTGCGGCGCAGGCAGCCGCGAACCCACGCCTTCCGGACGTGGATCGCACCGCGATCCCGTTCGTGACCATCGACCCACCGTCGTCGATGGACCTCGACCAGGCGCTGTTCATCGAGCGCGACGGGAAGGGATACCTGGTCCACTACGCGATCGCGGACGTGGCCGCGTTCGTCACGCCGGATGACCCGATCGACGTCGAGGCGAACCGTCGAGGGGAGACGCTCTACGGAGCAGACTCCAAGATCCCGCTGCATCCCAAGGTGCTCTCGGAGGATGCGGCCTCGCTGCTGCCTGACCAGGTCCGGCCCGCGCTTGTGTGGACGATCGCGGTCGATGAAGATGGGGAGGGCACCGATGTCGAGGTGGTCCGCGCGCTGGTCAAGTCCCGCGCCAAGCTCACCTATGAGGAAGTGCAGACGTCGATCGACGACGGCTCGGCCGACGAGCTCTTCACCCTGCTGAAGGAGGTCGGCGAGCTGCGGCTCGAGCGCGAAGCCGCCCGAGGCGGCGTGTCACTGCCGCTGCCGGAGCAAGAGATCTCGATCGAGGGCGAGCGCTGGCACCTTGAGTTCCGCAGTCAGTTGCCGGTCGAGCAGTGGAACGCCCAGATCTCCCTGCTCACCGGGATGGCCGCCGCCTCGCTGATGGTCTACGCCCGGGTGGGACTGCTCCGGACGCTACCGCCAGCCGACCCCCACGACGTCACCAGGCTGCACCGGGTGGCCAAGGCGCTCGGGATCGACTGGCCCGCGGAGGAGGAATACCCGGAGTTCGTCCGCTCGCTCGACCCGACGAGGCCGAAGCATGCGGCGATGGTGGTGGCCTGCACGGCCCTGCTTCGCGGCAGCGGGTACGTCGGCTTCGACGAGGAGCTGCCCGCGCAGCCGATGCACTCGGCGATCGCGTCGGAGTATGCCCACGTGACCGCGCCGCTGCGTCGCCTCGTCGACCGCTATGCGGGAGAGATCTGTGTAGCTCTGTCGGCCGGCACCGAGGTGCCGTCCTGGGTGATCGGGAAGCTGCACGAGGTGCCCGAGACGATGCGGGACTCCGGGCGCCGGGCAGGGCAGTACGAGAGCGGCGTACTCAACCTGGTCGAGGTCGCGGCCCTCGCCGGACGTGTCGGCGAGGAGTTCGATGCGGTGGTGGTGGAGACCGACCAGAAGGACGAGAAGAAGGGGGACGTCACCATCCAGGAGCCGGCGATCCAGGCGCGGGTGACCGGGTCCGCGCCGTTGCCGTTGGGGGAGCAGGTGAAGGTGACGCTGAAGGCCGCCGATCCGAAGACGCGCTCGATCCAGTTCACCATGTAGCGCCCACCGTTGGTCGAGTGCCGCCGAGAGTGGGAGAGCCATGACGGTGTGAGACGTCCTGCGAAGCGGCTGCCCCGACGACCGGAGTGCAGGACGTCCCAGAAGATGTCCTGCGGTGGCTGCCGGGGCGACCACGGTGCAGGACATCGGGAGTCACCGGATGCAGGTGCGGATGGGCTGACCTGTAGGCCGGGTTTTGTCGTCCGGAAGCCTTGCGGCCCTCCGGTGGGCGACCATCCATCTAGGACCGGTGTTGCCACCGGTCTCGAGCGATCCACCCACACACTCGGGCGAGCAGCCCTCGAACGTGTGCGCACCGTCCTCCGAAGAGGACGGCTTCTTGATCTTGCTCCAGGTGGGGTTTACCTAGCCGCGCCGGTCGCCCGGCACGCTGGTGGTCTCTTACACCACCGTTTCACCCTTACCGCCCCGCGAGGAGCGGCGGTCTGTTTTCTGTGGCACTGTCCCGCGGGTTTCCCCGGGTGGCTGTTGGCCACCACCTTGCCCTGTGGAGCCCGGACCTTCCTCGGTGTCCCCCAAAGGAGACAACGCGGTCGCCCGGTCAGCCCATCCGCACCAGAAGGATAGAGGACTGCGCGCGGTTGTCGCGACGTCGACCCGCCCGACACAGGGGCACGCCTCCTGCCCTGGCCGGATGTCGGTCAGGGCAGGGTGAGGACCTCAGCGCCGTCCGCAGTGACCAGGAGGGTGTGCTCGAACTGGGCGCTGCGGCGGCGGTCCTTGGTGACGACGGTCCAGTCGTCCTCCCACATGTCCCACTCGGGGGTGCCGAGGTTGAGCATCGGCTCGATGGTGAAGGTCATACCGACGCGGATCTCGTCGTCGTAGTCATCCGTGTCGTAGTGCGGGATCACCAGGCCGCTGTGGAAATGGGTGCCGATGCCATGGCCGGTGAAGTCGCGGACCACGCCGTAGCCGAACCGCTTGGCGTAGGCCTCGATGACGCGACCGATCACGTTCACGCGGCGTCCGGGCTTGACCGCCTTGATGCCGCGCTCCGTCGCCGCTTTGGTGCGTTCCACGAGGAGTCGTGTCTCCTCGTCCACCTCGCCGGCGAGGAAGGTGGCGTTGGTGTCGCCGTGAACACCGTTCAGATAGCCGGTGATGTCGATGTTGACGATGTCACCGTCTTGGACGACGGTGCTGTCGGGGATGCCGTGACAGATCACCTCGTTGACACTCGAGCACAGCGACTTGGGGAAGCCGCGGTAGCCCAGCGTGGAGGGATAGGCGCCGTGGTCACAGAGGAACTCGTGACCGACCCGGTCCAGCTCGTCCGTGGTCACTCCGGGCTCCACGTGGGAGCCGACGAGGTC
>JAKDNC010000030.1 GCA_030452025.1 Nocardioides sp.
GCTCGCGCTGCTCGTCGGCGCCTGCAGGTCGGCCACCGGGCGCTCGCCGTTGCCGCGGGTGGTCACGGCGATGGAGACCGCGGCGATCGCGGTCACTGCGGCCACGCCTCCGACGGCAACTACCCCGGTGTTGGCCAGCACCGTGTCCTTGGCCCGGCCCAGCAACAGCACCAGTCCACCCTTGGCGGCCAGCGAACCGGCCGCACCGGACAGGTAGGCGGCACCGGCCGCCGTACCCAGCAGGAGCGGCGCGAGCAGGGCCCCGAGGTTGGAGTTGACTTCGGTGAGCTCCAGATAGATCGCCATACAGCCACGGCACTCGTCGAGGTGCGTCTCGACCTTGCCCGAGTCACGCTTGGAGAGGCCGTGGCGGACGTAACCGCCGAGGTGCTCATGGGCCCAACGGCACTGATCGTCGTCGAGCTCGGCGGCGTGGGAGTTGAGGAACGCCTGCCTCAGCCCCTCGCGGGCGCGGTAGGCGAGCGCGGACACAGAGTTGGCGCTCATGCCGAGCAGGACTGCGACGTCGGCGGGCTTCTGACCCTCGACCTCGGTGTGCCAGAGGACCAACTGCCAGCGCTCCGGCAGGGAGGCAAACGCCTTGGCCGCCGCCGCATTCTCGAACCCCTCGACCGCGGTGTCGCGGAACGGAACGCCGGGATCGAACGGCTCGAGGTCATCGGTGGTGTGCAGCTTGGAGGTGGCGCGGATCCGGTCGATGTGGAGACGGCGTACGGCGGTGAGCAGGTAGGCGCGGTAGGCGACGTCGGGTCCGCCTCCGTTCTGCAACACCTTCATCACTTTTGCGAACGCGTCCGAGACCAGGTCATCGGCGTCGGCGCGGTTGGCCAGCTGACGGGCCAGCCTCCGGGCGGCGTCCACGTGACGTTCGAAGAGCACTCCGTAGGCGGACAGGTCGCCCCCGCGGACGGCCGAGATCAACTCGGCATCGCCCGCCTCCTCGGTGACCGGAAGAGTGCTCACATCTGTCCAACGATTGAAGGCCCGATTGATGACGTCAGTTCAGGGTATCGCCGTCCTGTCCAGTGGCCCAGAAGGAAACCCCAGAAGGAAACTCCAGAAGGAAACTCCAGGAAGAAGCCGGGGAGGGGCCGGAAAGAAATCCGGGAAAGTTCGATCGAACCGCGTCATGACCCTCGGCCAGGTCCGTTTCCTTGGTGTACGTGGAGCATGACGCCGGAGGGGAGCACCGTGGGATTCTTTGCGACGAAAACGCGTAGAACCGCCACGGAAGATCCCGAGGCAGGGCAGAAGCTGCAGGACCCGGTCAGGGCGAGGTTGCCCGACCGATTCGAAGCAGTGGGGGAGGCCCTTGCCTCGGGATCTGGCTCACACCGGGCCTGTGAGGTCGCCGGGAGAGGGCTGGCCCAGGACGGAGTGTCGCTGGACGAGGTCCTGATCGGGTTGGGGGAGACCTGCAGGGCCGTCACCGGGCGGGAGCCGGACTTCGGCGACATCCGGGCCGCGTCCAGGGCATGGAGCGAGGCGACGCTTGCCTATCTCCACCAGTTGTCCTGCGAGGACCCGCTGACCGGGTTGGCCAGTCTGGCCCACATCCGGAGTCGCCTCTCCGAGCTGTACAGGGGACAGCTCGGCGGGGCGGGCCCCCCGGACGAGACTCACGCGCTGGTCGTTCTGGACCTCTCGAGAGCCCATCTGCCCGGCGGCCCGGACGGGACCTTCAACGCGACGTTCGACCGGGCGCTGCGCCTGGCCCGGCTCGGCGAGTCGGCCCGGACCGTCTTCGCCGGGTCCGAGCCGATCGGCCGGTCCGGTGCCGACCGGGTGATCGTGGTCGCCGAGCGCAGCCGGCAGCTGGGACGCCAAGTGGCGCTGGTGCGCACTCTGGTCGAGCCGTCCGCGCGGGTGTGGATCGAGGGCCTGCCCTCCAGTGACGACTCCGCAGCGCTTTTGCTCGACGAATTGTGTCGCCACTGAACGACGCCGCGCAGAACCAATAGGCTGGGTGCATGTGTGGTCGCTACGCCTCATCCCGTCGCCCCGAGGACCTGATCGAAGAGTTCGAGGTCGTCGAGTCGCGGGTCGCCGAGCCACTGGCTCCGGACTTCAACGTCGCCCCCACCAAGGAGGTGTACGCCGTCCTCGAGCGGCCACCGCGCACGGAGCAGCCGGCTGCCCGTCAGTTGCGGGTCCTCAACTGGGGACTGGTCCCGTCCTGGGCGAAGGACCCCTCCATAGGCAACCGGATGATCAATGCCCGGATGGAGACGGTGGCCGAGAAGCCGTCGTACCGGAAGGCATTTGCCGTGCGTCGCTGCCTGCTGCCTGCTGACGGGTACTTCGAGTGGTATCCCACCTCGGAGCTGACGGCGAAGAACAAGCCGAAGAAGCAGCCGTTCTTCATCCACCCCAAGGACGGAGGAGTGCTGGCGATGGCCGGGCTCTACGAGATCTGGAAGGACCCCACCCGGAACGAGGACGATCCGCGGCTGTTCCGTTGGACGTGCACGGTGATCACCACTGATGCCGAGGACGACCTGGGACACATCCACGACCGGATGCCGTTGATGGTGCCGCGCCAGCGATGGTCCGACTGGCTCTCGCCCGAGCCGAGCCCCACCGACGACCTGCTCGGCCTGCTCGAGCCGGCGGCTCCGGGCCGGCTAGAGGCGTTCCCGGTGGCAAACCTGGTCAACAACGTGCGCAACAACGGGCCCGAGCTGATCGATCCGCTGCCGCTGGACGAGGGAACCTGAGTCATGGTCAACCTGAAGACGATCGACACCCCGCACGGTCCCGCCCGACTTCACACCTCGCGCTCGCGTCGGCCGATTGCGACCCTGCTCGTCAGCCACGGCGCGGGAGCCGGCGTGGACACTCCCGACCTCGTCGCGCTGGCCCGTTCTCTGCCGCCACAGGGTGTGACGGTGCATCGCCTCGAGCAGCCGTGGAAAGTCGCCGGGAGGAAGGTCGCCACGGCCCCGCCGACGCTCGATGCCGCATTGCGGGCGGTCGCCAACCAGATCCGGCCGCGTACGCCGATGGTGCTGGGTGGTCGCTCGGCGGGCGCTCGTTCCGCGGCCCGTTCCGCCCGGGACCTCGGCGCGGCCGGCGTGCTCGCGTTGTCCTTCCCGCTGCACCCGCCAGGTCGGCCCGAGAAGTCGCGGATCGAGGAGTTACGGGGTGTGCCGGTGCCATCCTTGGTGATCCAGGGGAGTCGTGACCCGATGGGTGCTCCGGAGGACTTCCCGGCTGGCACCAACCTGGTCGAGATCCCCGGGGGCGACCACTCGTTCAAGCTCTTGAAGTCAGCGCCGCTGAGCGAGCAGGAGGTCCTCGCGATGATCGTCGAGGCGACGCTCGAGTGGATCGTTCGTGAAGTGGCGGGGTCCTGAGGGGAATCAAATCCCGGGACGTTCTGTTGAACCGGACATGCTCGCCGTACTCGAACGTCCCGCCTCCCCGCTAGGGTGGGAGGCAATGACTGACTCACTGACCACCGATGTAGACATGTCTGAGGTCGACATCGCGACTGAGACCGACGCGGAGCGTTCGCTGCGCTTCGAGCGCGACGCACTGCCGTTCCTGGATCAGCTCTACTCGGCTGCGATGCGGATGACCCGCAACCCTGCTGACGCGGAGGATCTCGTCCAGGAGACGTTCGCCAAGGCGTATTCCGCCTTCCACCAGTACAAGCCGGGCACGAACCTGAAGGCGTGGCTCTACCGGATCCTGACGAACACCTTCATCAACACCTACCGCAAGAAGCAGCGGCAGCCCCAGCAGTCGATGACCGGTGAGATGGGTGAGGTCGAGGACTGGCAGTTGCACCGTGCCGAATCGCACTCGTCGTCGGGTCTGCGGACCGCGGAGATGGAAGCGCTCGAACACCTTCCCGACACCCAGGTGAAGGAGGCACTGCAGCGGCTCCCCGAGGAGTTCCGTCTCGCGGTCTACCTCGCCGACGTGGAGGGATTCCCCTACAAGGAGATCGCCGAGATCATGGACACCCCCATCGGGACCGTGATGTCCCGTCTGCACCGTGGCCGTCGTCAGCTCAGGGACATGCTCTCCGGCTATGTCCGTGACAACTACCTGGTCAAGGGGGTCGACGAGTCGTGAGCACGGAACCCGAAGACTGCGCCGACTACCTCGAGCGGATCGTCTACCTGATCGACAACGAGCTCGACGAGACCGACTGTGCAGTCGTGCGCGAGCACCTCGAGGAGTGCACGCCGTGTCTCCAGAAGTACGACCTCGAGCGGACTGTGAAGTCCGTCGTGGCTCGCTCCTGCTCCGAGTCGGCACCGGACTCCCTGCGCCAGCGGGTGAAGGTCCAGATCCGCGAGGTCCAGGTCAGGATCAGCGAGGCCTGAGCCGCCCAATTCGTCGGCTTCGCGACCGACCTGAAACAATGACCGCCGCGAACCATTCCAGGAGGACACATGAGCAAGCGAGGCCGCAAGCGCCGCGATCGCAAGAAGAAGAGCGCGAACCACGGCAAGCGCCCCAACGCCTGAATCACTTCAGGCCACTGCTGAGCCCCCGAGCCGATCCCGGCGAGGGGGCTCAACACATTTCTTGACTGGGGTGAGGTCACGTCGACGCTCCGCGACCACCCGGGAGAGCCGCTTTCGACCATCCGGGATGATGGGTGGCATGGATGCCACACAGACGTTCACCGTCACTGACGACGACACCGCGCGGGCACTCGGCTCGGGGAGCCTGCCCGTCCTTGGAACACCCAGGCTGCTGGCCTGGGCGGAGGCCGTCACCTGCGCCGCGATCGCGGAGACTCTCAAGGACGGGGAGACCAGCGTCGGCACGCGGATCCAGCTCGAGCACACTGCTGCCAGTGGGGTGGGCGACGAACTGCAGGTGAGCGCCGCCTCGTCGTACGTGGACGGTCGGCTGGTGCGCTTTGCGGTGTCGGCCCGCTCCGGCGGGAAATTGGTCGGCAGCGGCGAAGTCACGCGCGTGATCGTCGATGCGGAGCGCTTCATGTCCCGGCTGGCTCAATAGGTCAGCCGGAACACCACGAGGTTCACCCCGGGGACCGGGGACCAGTCCCGCTTCGGCAATCGCTCGAAGCCCAGACGTTCGTAGAGTCGATGCGCCGAGGCCATCTCCGGCAGTGACGAGATGACCATCGCGAGATCGCCGGCGGCCCGCGACCGGGCGATGCAGTGTCGCGCGAGTGCGTCACCCACACCGCGACCCCGTGCAGCCGGGTTCACTGCGAGCATGCGGAACTCGCCCTCACCGGCACGGCTGATCTCCCGCCACGGGGACTCGGGGGGACACCAGGTGACCGTGCCGAGGAGGACGTCGTCCTCCTCCGAGACCAGCAACTCGGCCTCCCGCGCCCTGGTCGCGGCGTCGCGCAACTTCTCGACGTAGGGATCGGCGGGCCCGAGCGTGAAGCTGGCGTACGCCGCCACCGTCAGGTCGCCGACCTCGGCGAGGTCCGCGCCAGCGGCGTGACGGATCCGCATCAGATCCCGAAGGTGTTGCGGGGATAGGCCGCGTCCACGTCGGTGATCACGTTGACCAGGTAGGGCACGCCGGAGTCGAATGCCCGGTCCAGTGCCGCTCCGATCTGGCGAGGGTCGGTCACGCTCTCGCCGGCCCCGCCGAGCGCCTTGACAACCTCGTGGTATGGCGTCCTCGGGGCCAGGTCAGCGGCCACGTCGTAGCCGTAGAGCATCTGCATCGGCCCCTTCTCCAGGCCCCACGCGGAATTGTTGCCGCAGACCATCACCACCGGCAGGTTCTGCCGCACGAGCGAATCGACGTCCATCAGCGAGAATCCGGCCGCGCCGTCACCGAGCAGCAGCACGACCTGGGAGGACGGGCGTGCGATCCGGGCGGCCATCGCTGCGCCGAGCCCCGCGCCCAGACAGCCATAGGGGCCGGGGTCCAGCCAGCATCCCGGCCGCTTCGGCTCCACGAACTTGCCGGCGAAGCTGACGAAGTCGCCACCGTCCCCGATCACCACGGCGTCGTCGGCCAGCCGAGGGACGAGCTCGCCGTAGATCCTCGCCGGGTGGATCGGGTCGGCCTCTGCGTCGAGGAGTGTGCGATCGCGTGCCGTCGCCGCAGCCACGGTCTCCTGCAGCCCGCTCCCCCAAGAGGTCCAGTCGGGTTTGCGCATCACGTGGCTCATCGCGTCGGCCAGCTCGGTGAAGATCCGGCCCAGTTCGCCGTACGCCGAGC
Organism: Nocardioides sp.; assembly: GCA_030452025.1. Classification (GTDB taxonomy): domain Bacteria; phylum Actinomycetota; class Actinomycetes; order Propionibacteriales; family Nocardioidaceae; genus Nocardioides. The sequence continues at coordinate 6,199 of JAKDNC010000030.1, forward strand.
CGGCGAGGTCTGCATGCCCTGAGACCTGGTCCTTTGAGTCGGCGATGTGCACGACCCCGGCCGGCGGAGCGCCGTCCTTGCCACCGAAGACGCCGTAGCCGAGCCGGAAGTCGAGCGGGGTGCCGACCACGATCACCAGGTCGCTGGCGCCGAGCGCCTGGCCACGGGCCTTGGTGACGAGGAGAGGATGCCCCCCCGGTACGACGCCGCGGCCCATACCGTTGGTGATCGTCGGGATGCTGAGTGCTTCGACGAAGGACAAGGCCGAGACCTCCGCGCCATCGGCCCAGACATCGGTGCCGAGAATGAGGACCGGTCGTTCGGCCCGACCGATCAGCTCCGCCACGGTGGAGATCGACTCGGGGTCAGGGGCTGGCCGCTCATGACGGGTCGGGCCGGAGAACGCCGAAGTGGCACTGTTGAAGAACTCGTCCATCGGCACGTCGACGAACACCGGGCCGCGGTGCGCGTCGCCGGCGAGGGCAAACGCCTCGTCGACGCCGGCGGTGACCGCGTCGGCAGTGTGCAGTGTCTTCGCGGACTTGGAGACCGGCGCGAGGATCGGCGGCTGGTCGAGCTCCTGGAGTGAACCCGTTCCCCAGCGGTTGGCGGGAGCGCGGCCGCCGACGACGACGACCGGTGAGCCGGCGAACTGGGCCTGGGCGATCGCGCTGACGCCGTTGGTGACGCCGGGTCCGGCGGTGAGCACGGCCAGGCCGGGGATCCGGGTGAGTTTGCCGGTCGCCTCGGCGGCGAAGGCCGCGGTCTGTTCGTGCCGCACGTCGATCAGGCGCATCGGCGGGTCGGCCTTTACCGCTCCGTCGTACATCGGGAAGACATGCGCGCCGGAGAGGGTGAACATGGTCTCCACTCCGTGGGCGCGGGCCACCTCGACGGCCAGCTGGCCGGCGTGACCGGAGAGTGAGGAGCCGGAGGGTGTCTGTTCGTCTTCGTCGCTCATGAGGTCACATTAGGCGACGCGAGCTGGCCGAGGTAGTCCGGATTGCTGCTGCGAAGGTGGTCGACCAGTGTCAGGAGCAGGTCCGCGCGCACGGCCGGATGGCGTCTCCCGATCGCGAGCTGGAGATGCAGCGCGCGTAGGAACGCCTGTGTGTTGAACGCGGGCACCTGGTCCTCGTGGGCGCCAGCCGCGGCGCCGATACGGGCCAGCCACGGCTCCAGGACATTGAGTGGGACGATGTCGCGGCGCAGGATCGCCAGGGTCGCCGCCGCGACCCGGTCCGCTTCCCCGTGGAGCAGCCGCTGGTCGGTGGGGGCGAGCACGCGGTCGGCGATGACGTCGAGGAGGACAGTCAGCTCGGGGGCGCCGAAATCATGCACCTGGCCCAGCACGCCGACTGCATCCGCACCGTGGGCCACGGCATGCGCCCACCCCTTGTCGGCGACATGGCCGCGGAGGTCCTTCTCCCGCACGAACCAGCTCGACAGGTGGTCACCCCAGACCAGGACGGTGTCCCGCGGGAGCACATCGACGACGTTGTTGCGGTCGAGGCACTCAGCCAGGATCAGCGCGGAGAAGCTGCGGCGAAAGACCGAGTCGCTCCCGCTCTCGCCCAGGCCCACGGTGAGGCCGGCGGTCATGCCGTCGCCCAGCCCACCCAGCAGGTCGTCGTACACGCCGCGGCTGATCCAGGTGGCCAGCACGTGGTAGGCGGTGTCGTCGCGCCGACCGGGGTCGCTGCTCCCCAGCATGATCGTGAGCTCGGTGGTCAGCTCGTCGAGCGGACGGTCAGTGGGGACCTCGAGGCCGGTGGCTCGCACTTGTTCCCAGAAAGTCGAGGCCATGGGTGCCAGTGTGTCAGTCGCGAAGGGTCCGGGGCGACCCGGTTACCCGCCGGTCGGGTCCGTCGGGGACGGTCTACCCTGACCTCGTGCCCACACTCGAGGAGCTGACATCGGCGCACACCGACCTGGCCGCCGCTGACCTGGCCTGGCTGCATCGGCTGATGGCCGACTGGCAGATCATCGCGGACCTCTCGTTCGCGGACCTGGTGCTTTGGCTGCCCGACAGCGAGGGGAAGGGCTGGTGGGCCGGCGGTCAGATGCGCCCCACCACCGGCCCCACCGCCCTGCTCGACGACGTTCTGGGGACCTTCGTGCCGATCGGCCGACGCCCGCTGCTCGACCAGGCACTTGCCACGGGACGGGTGGTCCGTGAGGGCGACCCGGAGTGGCGCGACGACGTCCCGGTCCGGGTCGAGACGATTCCGGTCAGGCACGGTGGACGGGTGATCGCGGTGGTCGGCCGGACCACCAACCTGCTCGGGGTGCGCACCCCGAGCAGGTTGGAGCTGGCCTACCTGGACACCGCCTCCGACCTGACCCGGATGATCAGCCAGGGTCTCTTCCCGACCGAGGGGGAGCGCAGTGACCACGCCGACACCCCGCGTGTGGGGGACGGATTCGTGCGGGTCGACGGCGCCGGCCGCGTGACCTACGCGTCGCCGAACGCACTGAGCGTCTACCGCAAGTTGGGGCACACGGGAGACCTGACCGGGCACGTGCTCGTGGACCTGACCCGGACGTTGGTGCCGCCGCGGCGACGAACCGATGAGGAGATGCTCAGTGCCGTCCTCGGCGGACGGGTCCACCAGGACACCGAGGTCGGTTCCGAGGGCGTCGTGCTGATCGTCCGGTCGATCCCGTTGCGTCCGCACGGGGAACACAGCGGTGCCTTGATTCTCCTGCGCGACGTCACCGACCTGCGGCGCCGGGACCGGGAGCTGGTGACCAAGGACGCCACGATCCGCGAGATTCACCACCGGGTGAAGAACAACCTCCAGACGGTTGCGGCGCTGCTGCGGCTGCAGGCTCGGCGGATGGGTACACCGGATGCGAAGGCCGCGCTCGAGGAAGCGGTACGTCGCGTCGGCTCCATCGCGATCGTGCACGAGACGTTGAGCCAGGCAGTCGAGGAGAACGTGAACTTCGACGAGATCGCCGACCGGCTGGGCCGCATGGTCACCGATGTCAGCGCCGTCGGCGAGAGCGTGCACGTCCAGCGGACCGGCAGTTTCGGGATCCTCCCCTCCGAGAGTGCGACCGCGCTGGCCATGGTGATCACCGAGGTGCTCCAGAACGCCGTCGAGCACGGTTACCGCGCCGGAGAAACCGGCCGGATCACCGTGGACGCGCGCCGCCTCGCCGGGCGGTTGCACGTGACGATCGAGGACGACGGCCGCGGGCTGCCCGAGGAGTTCAGCCTGGACTCGGCGATGCACCTGGGGCTCTCCATCGTGCGCACGCTGATCGAGTCCGAGCTCGACGGGGTGCTCGACATGGGGCCAGCACACTCGCCGATCCCGACGGGCACGCGCGTCGGGATCGACGTACCCGTGGATTGACCCCCGGTCCTCCGGGGAGGCGGGGGCCAGCGTGGTGGAGCTGTTCAGGTCAGGAGGTGCGGACGCGGGCGCGGGCATTGCGACGCTTGAGGGCGCGGCGCTCGTCCTCGCCGAGGCCGCCCCAGACGCCGTGGTCCTGGCCGGCCTCGAGTGCCCATGCGAGGCACTGCTCGCGCACCTCGCATCGACGACACACCTGCTTGGCCTCCTCGATCTGGAGGATGGCCGGTCCGGTGTTGCCGATCGGGAAAAACAGCTCCGGGTCCTCGTCGAGGCACGCGGAGCGATGGCGCCAATCCATGGCGGGTGACTCCTCTATCTCAGTGTCGTGGACGGCCTGTGGGTCGTCACGTGAAGAATTGATGCGCGGGGCAGACAAAGTGAATGCCTTCACGAGCGCACACGTTAGATTCGCAAGAGTTTGGCTCCAAGACAACCCCTTACGCGGGTCACATTGGTCACAAGTAGGGTTTTCTTTCGTGACAAGGACCAGCGAGCACCCCGTGCCGGCCCCATTGACAGTGGCTGTCAGCCTGGCCGGAGTCGAGGGTGCGGTGATGCTGGGCTATGCGATCCTGGAGCTCGCGAACTCCTCGGCGGACCGGTTGGCGATGGGGGTGACCACTGCTGTCTTCTTCGCGATGTACGGCGTCGGGTTGGCCATCGCCGCCTGGGCGGTACACCGCCGCCACTCCTGGGCGCGCAGTCCGATCATCCTCGCCCAGCTGATCCAGCTGGGTCTGGCCTGGAACCTGCGAGGCGGGGAGACCACAGTGGTGGCCGCCGTCCTCGCTGTGGTCGCCGTCATCGTGATCGTGGGTCTGCTCCACCCGGCCAGCATCGAACACCTGGCCGACGAAGAAGCGGCGCAGTAGCCCACAACAGCCCGGGCAGCCCGGACAAACCTTGTGGCACGCGCCGCTGTCTACGTCTCGCCGAGCGCCTCGCGCAGGTGATCCAGGGTCCTGGTCAGCAGCCTGGACACGTGCATCTGGCTGACCCCGACCTCGGTCGCGATCTGGGACTGGGTCATGTTCTTGAAGAATCGCAGCAGCAGGATGTTCTTCTCCCGGGCAGGGAGCTGCTCGAGCAGCGGCCGTAGCGATTCGCGGAGCTCGACGTGCTCGATCCCGGCGTCGTCGACCCCCATCGTGTCGAGCATGCTCATCGCGCCGTCCTCGGCACTGTCGCCACCGGCGTCCAGGGAAAGCGTCGAATAGGCGTTGCTCGACTCGATCCCCTCGATGACGTCCTCGACGGCACACCCGATGCGCCCGGCCAACTCGGAGGGGGTGGGGGAGCGGCCCAGGGACTGGCTCAGCTCGGCGCTCGCCGCGCTGATGTGCATCCGCAACTCCTGGAGCCGACGCGGCACCCGGATCGCCCACCCCTTGTCGCGGAAGTGGCGTTTGATCTCGCCGATGATCGTCGGCGTGGCATAGGTGGAGAACTCGACGCCACGGTCGGTGTCGAACCGGTCGACGGACTTGATCAGGCCGATGGTGCCGACCTGGACTAGATCCTCGAACGGCTCGCCGCGGTTGCGGAATCGGCGGGCGCAGTGGTCGACGAGCGGCCCGTGCAGCTGCACGAGGTCGTCGCGGGCGCTCTGGCGGACGGCCTCGGAGCTCTCGGGATCGCCGATGATCGCGAAGAGGTCCGCGCTGGCCTGTTTCATCGCGGTCAGCGGCGTGGGTTCTGGGGGTCCCCCGGAATCGATCGACATGTCAGGCGTTGACCGTCGAGTGCATCGTCATCGTCACCGAGAAGGTGCCACCTTCCGATGCGGTCTCGGCGTGCGTGGTCAACGCAGTGAGCACCTGCCAGCCGAAGCCGTCGTCATCGAGCGGTTGGGGTGAGCGGGAAGGGACCCTGATGGTGATCGTCACTTCGCCCGGCTCCATGAAGAAGGCGCAGATCAGGTCGGACCCCTCGTCGGCTGAGGGGAGGACGAGGGCACACGCCTCGCCGACCGCCATCCGGAGGTCCTCGATGTCGTCGAGGGTGAAGTCGAGGCGTGCGGCCAGGCTCACGGTGGTGGCACGCAGCACGGAGACGTAGGCGCTGTCTACGGGGAGCCTGAGCTCGACATCGGGTCGCATGACCCAAACATAACCGAGTCCGGGCCGACGGCCGGAGGGAGACTGGCAGGTCGTGTCGGGCCGAAGCCCCGAAATGACGTCGAGCCGGACGGACCTGCTGCCATGTGCATCAGGTCCGGCCGGCTCGACGGTGGTTCGTCAGGCCTTCTTGGTCTCCCAGAAGATCTCGGCGATCTCGTCGATCTTGGCGAGCAGCTGGTCGGCCTGCTCGGCGTCCATGGAACCCTTGGTTCCGCTGGCGCCGGCGAGCTTGGTGGCCTCGTTGACCAGGGTGTGCAACTGCGGGTACTTCTCGAAGTGCGGGGGCTTGAAGTAGTCGGTCCACAACACCCACAGGTGGTGCTTGACGAGCTCGGAACGCTCTTCCTTGATCAGCACGGCACGGGTGCGGAAGTCAGGGTCGTTGTTGTCGGCGAGCTTGCCGATGATGCCCTTGATCGACTCGGCCTCGATACGGGCCTGGGCCGGGTCGTAGACGCCGCACGGCAGGTCGCAGTGGGCGGAAACTTCTACGGTGGGTGCGAACAGTCGCTCAAGCATGCTTGGCGTCCTCTCCTCGGTCGTGAACGTTGGTGTTCAGTGCACTTGGGACACTACTCGTTGTGAACAGAAGGCGGGAGGCGGGTTTGACACCTCGATGGGGCGTGGCCGTGGTGAGCGGTCGTTCGATGCTGCCCACGCTGCGCCAGCGCGACCGGTTGTTGGTGCGCTATGCCGTGCGCCCAAGGCCCGGCGACCTGGTCGTGGCCCGCTTCGCGGACGGCACCGTCGCGGTCAAGCGGGCGATCGAACCCCGGGAGACGCGGACCGGTGGGCCGGGTTGGTGGCTGCTCAGCGACAACCCCGGCGAAGGGGTTGACTCACGCCATCGTGGCGTGGTGCCGGACGCCGACGTCCTGGCCGTCGTACGGCTGCGCCTGTGGCCGTTTGGATTGCGGGCGGCAGGTGCCACACATCACTGACGCCCATCGTCGGAGGGAGACCTGGTTGTGACAAGATGAACGATGCAGGGAGAACCCCTGGTCCGACAAGTTCCGCGAACCACCGTCAACGCGTCGAGCTGGACCTGCCCACCTCTGAACAAGTGAAAGCCTCGCAAAATGCCAGCCTCTGTGAACGACGTGTCGGACCATCCCTTCGCCGGCCACCCCTTCGCCGGTGATCCGGTCTTCGACCTGCATGTCGGCGGCAAGATGGCCATCCGCTCCGCGGTGGCCCTCGCCGGTGCCGACGAGCTCTCCCTCGCCTACACCCCCGGAGTGGCCCGGGTCTGCGAGGCGATCGCTGAGAATCCCGAGCTGACCGCGAGCTACACCTGGGTCCCGAACACGGTCGCGATCGTCACCGACGGCACCGCGGTCCTCGGGCTCGGGGACATCGGCCCCGCCGCGGCGATGCCGGTGATGGAGGGCAAGGCGGTCCTGTTCAAGCAGTTCGGCGGCGTCGACGGGATCCCGATCTGCCTGGCCACGACGGACGTCGAGGAAATCGTCGAGACGGTGGTCCGAATGGCCCCGTCGTTCGGAGGGATCAACCTCGAGGACATCTCGGCCCCCCGCTGCTTCGAGATCGAGCAGCGACTCAAGGACCGTCTCGACATCCCGGTCTTCCACGACGACCAGCACGGCACCGCCGTGGTCGCGCTCGCCGCGCTGCAGAATGCACTGAAGCTGACCGGCCGGTTGGTCGAGACCACTCGGGTGGTCATCGCCGGCGCCGGGGCGGCCGGGGTTGCTGTCACCCGGATCATGCTCGAGGCGGGCATCAAGGACATCGCGGTCGTCGACCGCCAGGGCGTGCTCAACTCCGAGCGGTCCGACCTCACCCAGGTGAAACTTGACCTGGCCCGCGACACCGCGGACAACTTCGGACGCTCGGGAAGCCTGGCCGAGGTGATGCAGGGCGCCGACGTCTACATCGGCGTCTCGGGTGGCACCGTCCCGGAAGAGATCGTGGAGACGATGGCCGACGATGCGATCATCTTCGGGCTCGCGAACCCCAACCCCGAGGTGCACCCCGACGTTGCCCACCGTCATGCCCGGGTGGTGGCCACCGGCCGCTCGGACTTCCCGAACCAGATCAACAACGTGCTGGCCTTCCCCGGCATCTTCCGAGGCGCCTTCGACGTCCGTGCGAGCTCCATCACCGAAGGTATGAAGCTGGCGGCAGCCAAGGCCCTCGCCGACCTCGTCGGAGACGACCTGAGCGAGGACCTGATCATTCCTTCGCCGTTTGACGCCCGCGTCGGGAACGCTGTGTCCAGCGCCGTCGCCGAGGCGGCGCGTCGCGATGGCGTGGCCAGGGCGACCACGGACTGATCGGGCCCACGGACCCCCGTCGGTCCGTCAGTGGGCCATCAGTGGGCCATCAGTGGGCCATCAGTGGGCCCACTAGGGTGGGGACATGTTCGCTGTCTATGCCGAAAAGTTCTCCTCCGACGATCCGCTGAGCGGCCTGGTGCTCGGAGAGCGTCCCGATCCGGAGGCCCCCCAGGGATGGGCGAGGGTGAGTGTCAAGGCCGCCTCGCTCAACCACCACGACCTGTGGTCCCTGCGCGGGGTGGGCCTCAAGCAGGAAGCCCTCCCGATGATCCTGGGTTGCGACGCCGCAGGCGTCGACGAGGACGGCAACGAGGTCGTCGTGCACTCGGTGATCAGCGATCCCGGCTGGACCGGCGACGAGACCTTCGATCCCAAGCGGTCGCTGCTCAGCGAGCGACACCAGGGCACGCTCGCCGACCAGGTGGTCGTGCCCAGGCGAAACCTGATTCCCAAGCCGGAATCGCTCTCCTTCGAGGAGGCTGCCTGCCTGCCGACAGCCTGGCTCACGGCCTATCGCATGTTGTTCAGCCAGGGTGACCTAAAGGCCGGCGACACCGTGCTCGTG
>JAKDNC010000555.1 GCA_030452025.1 Nocardioides sp.
CCGCCGAGTCGGCACGAACTGGCATCTGAGCCTGCCGAGTCGGCACGAACTGGCAACTTGTTTGTCAGTTCGTGCCGACTGGACGCCGACTTCTACAAGTTCGTGCCGAGTCGGGCTGTCAGGTGACGGGGTCTCCGGCCTGGCCGAGGGAGCGACGCAGCACGCGCATCGACCCCACCGTCTCGACCTCCGCGAAGTCTCCGCCGTCCACCGCGCGGCGGAAGACGTGGTACGGCGCCTGGCCACCGTCCGCGGGTTCCGGGAACACGTCGTGGATGACCAGGCAGCCACCGTTGATCAGCCAGGGCGCCCAGCCTGCATAGTCGTTGTGGGCGTGGACCTCCGAGTGTCCGCCGTCGATGAACAGCAACGACAAGGGAGTGCGCCACAGCGCCGAGACGGTCGTGGACTTGCCGATGACCGCAACCACCTGGTCCTCCAAGCCGGCGCGGGCAATCGCCCTTCGGAAGAACGGCAGGGTGTCCATCAGCCCGAGTTCGGGGTCGACCAGCTCAGTGTCGTGGTGCTCCCAACCGGCCTGATTCTCCTCCGACCCTCGGTGGTGGTCGACGGTGAAGATCGTGCCGCCCACCTCCTGGGCGGCCGCCCCCAGCAGGATCGCCGACTTCCCGGCGTAGGTGCCCACCTCCAGGGCCGGACCGTGGACGAGCTGCTCGAGTGCGGTGCGGTTCAGCAGCAGCCCCTCCTCCTCAGGCATGAAGCCTTTCGTGGCGCGGACATGGGCGAGCAGCTCATCGGAAATCACAGGTCGACCCTATGCATGGCAGAATGAGAACACGTTCTAGTCTCAGGAGGCGTCCGTGTCGATCGGCATCAGCGAGGATCACGTCGAGCTGGCCGCGAGCCTGCGCAAGTGGGCGACGGGGATCGGCAGCACGGAGGCCGTGCGTGCCGCGGAGCAGGAACCGACGGCGGACTTCGCCGCGACGTGGTCCGCGGTCACCGACATGGCGATCCCCGTCATCGGGCTCCCCGAATCGCTTGGCGGGGGTGGGGGAGAGCCCGTGGACGTCGCGGTGGCCCTCGAGGCCTGCGGGCAAGGGTTGGTGCCCGGCCACCTGGTGGGTACGACGATCGCGGCCGCGCTGCTCGGAGAGGTCGACGAGGTGGCGAGATCCATCGTGGACGGCGCGAGGGTCGCCCTCACCCTCACCCCGAGCCTCGTGGTCGCCGGTGAGCGCCTGACCGGCACCGTCGACGTCGTCTGGGATGCTCCGGGCGCCACCTGGCTCCTTCTCGGCGCCACGGACGGAGCGTTCGAGACCTGGTTCGTGGCCCCGGCCGAGCTCGTCGCGACCACTGCGCACCTGTCCCTCGACCTCACCCGTCGCTGGGCGAGCGCGGAGGTGGACTTGCCTGTCGAGGAGCTGGTTCGGGTCCCGGGGCTGAGCGCGGAACTGGTGCGCCGTACGGCCGTCACGTTCGCCGCAGCCGACGGCGCCGGCCTCGCCCGATGGTGTCTGGCCACCGCCGTCGAGCATGCCTGTGTGCGGGAGCAGTTCGGAGCGAAGGTCGGCTCCTTCCAGGCGGTCAAGCACCTGTGCGCCGAGATGCTGGAGACCGCCGAGTCCGTCACGGCGGTGGCCTGGGACGTCGCCTCGTGTGCACCCGGGGACGATGGCCAGTGGGCCTTCGCAGCAGATGTCGCCGGGGCGGTCGCCTTCGACGGCGCGGTGAAGGTCGCCCAGGGCTGCATCCAGGTCCTCGGAGGCATCGGCTTCACCTTCGAGCACGACGTTCACCTCTACCTCCGGCGTGCGGTCGCCTGGCGCAACCTGCTCGGCCGTGGCGATGTCTTCGCCGACGCGCTCGCCGCCCGGGCCACCGAGGGTGTCCGACGCGAGGTGCATCTCGACCTGCCGGGCGAGGACGACCGATTCCGGGAGGACATCCGCGAGACCGCTGCATCGATCGCTGCCGCCCCGGAGGCGGAGTTGCGGGCGCGGTTGATCGACGCCGGATTCTTCATGCCGCACTGGCCCAGACCTCACGGGCTGGCCGCCTCGCCGGTCGAGCAACTCGTCATCGACCAGGAGCTGGCCGCGGCGGGAGTCACCCGTCCTGACATTCGGATCGGCGGCTGGGCGGTCCCCACGATCTTGGCCCACGGGAGCGAAGAACAGAAGGACCTGTTCGTCCGCCCCACCCTCGAGGGCGACGTGGTCTGGTGCCAGCTGTTCAGTGAGCCCGGCGCGGGCTCCGACCTCGCCTCCCTGCGGACCCGGGCGGTCCGCGACGGCGATGGTTGGCGGCTCACCGGCCAGAAGGTGTGGACATCGCTGGCGCAGCAGGCCGACTGGGCGATCTGCCTGGCCCGGACCGACCAGGATGCCCCACAGCACCGCGGGATCACCTACTTCTTGGTCGACATGACCAGTCCGGGTATCGACGTGCGCCCACTGCGCGAGATGACCGGCGACGCCCTGTTCAACGAGGTCTTCCTCGAGGACGTCTTCGTCCCGGACACGATGGTGGTCGGTGAGACCAACGCTGGCTGGAAGCTCGCCCGCACCACGCTGGCCAACGAGCGCGTCGCCATGTCCGGGACCAAGCTGGATGTCAGCGTCGAGCGCGCAGTGGAGCTCGGGGGAGACCCGACGCGGATCGGCCACGCCGTGGCCCTCGCGACGGTCTGCTCCCTGCTCGGAACCCGAGCCACCATGCGATCGCTGGCTGGTCGCGGACCTGGAGCCGAGTCCAGCGTGGCCAAGCTGCTGGCGGTCCGGAGCCGTCAGGACGCCTCAGAGCTCGTGGTCGACCTGCTCGGCGACACGGCACCTGCGTCGGAGGACTCAGCGGGGTAGCCCGAGGATCCG
>JAKDNC010000556.1 GCA_030452025.1 Nocardioides sp.
CGACCGACGACAGTAGGGAGTCGGTGTTCGACGCGTTGTGGCGCCGAGGCCAGATCAAGGTGCACGCCAGCGAACCCGAACGCACCCAGGCTGTTGCCGTCGAGGCCGCAGACGCGATCTCTGCACGCCACCACCGGAGCGCGGTGATGGCCGACAACCACGAACAAGTCGCCGCACTCAACGCGATGATCCGTGACCGACTGGTAACCGACGGCATGGTGGACGACAACCGGGTCCTCGTCAACAAACACGGTGAGCGGCGCGGGGTCGGCGACCGGGTCGCTACCCGACGCAACGACTGGAAGCTCGGCGTAGCGAACCGGCAGACCTGGACCATCACCAACACCGGCGACGACGTGGTCACGGTGCGCAACGACCACGGCCAATCCCGCCAGATCCCCATCCAGTACGCGCGGCAATGGGTCGAACTCGCGTACGCCACCACCGTTTACGGCGCCCAAGGCGAAACCACTCGAAGGGGCCACATGGTCATCAGTGACTCCACCACGGCCGCCTCGGCGTACGTCGGTATGACCCGAGGACGGCACAACAACACCGCTCACATCGTCGCCGAGAGCCCCGAGCAAGCGGAGGCAATCTGGCACCAGGTCTTTGCCCGTGACCGCGCCGACCTCGGTGTGGCCCACGCCCGCCTCCAAGCAATCGACGACATCGACCGCTACGGACCCGCCGCACCCGTTGCCGACCGCTGCGGGCGAGCCGAATGGCGTCGAGCAGTGCCCCGCGGCGGACCAAAGCGACGTCCTGAACCGACTGAACCACTGCCGCGACGGGCAGCTGATGCCCCAGCGATCGGCCTCTGAAGCTGCGATTTTCACCGTGATTTCGCACTTTTGGGGGAACGTCCGTTGACCTGCGCAAACTCGGTGTACCCCCTACGTACCCCCACCCTTACCGGCCAGTAGGGGGAACGTAGTCGGATACGCCCTGTCGCCACAGTAGGAACCACCGGCACCCGCCGACTGCGGCAAGGAGAAACCGATGAGCACCATGCAGCACCAGGACAACCACGAACACGACCAGATGCTCTCAATTGAAGAAGCAGCCACATTCCTACGCGTCCCCGTCGCCACCATGCGGTACTGGCGCTACTGCGGAGACGGCCCCCACAGCTTCCGCCTCGGACGCCACGTCCGCTACTGGCACACCGACCTCGTCCTGTGGCGATCAGACCAAGACCAACGCCCCGGCGATCCACAGGCCATGCGCCGCTGAAGTTATCCACAGTCTGACCAACTCTCGCGGCCAGTACGCCGGTGGCGAGAGAAGGTCTGGCCCAGAACTGAGCGGAGGTGCCCTGGCATGGGCTGGGTATGGAAGCAAGACCAGGCTTGGCGCGGCGCCTACCGGGACGAGGCCGGCAAGCAACACACCAAGTCGTTCAAACGACAGATCGACGCCAAACGATGGGTCTCGACCGAGGAGGCCAAGGTCGTCCGCGGCGACTGGGTCAACCCCGCGGCCGGAAGGGTGACGTTCGCCGGCTTCTACGCGGACTGGGCGACGCGTCAGGTCTGGCTCTCCTCGACACGAGAGAACGCTGATCTTGCCGCCGCGGGTGTCACGTTCGGCGACATGGCACTGCGTGCGTTCAGACGTTCGCACATCGAAGCGTGGGTCAAGCAGATGAACACTGCCCTTGCACCGACGACGATCGAGACCCGGTTCACAATCGTGCGCGGCGCCTTCCGAGCCGCCGTCGCTGACCGGCTGATCCCCAGCGACCCGACCATCGGCATCGTGCTTCCTCGCAAGCGCAAAGCCGAAGCGGCCATGAGCATCCCGACCAACGCGCACCTGGCGCTACTGCTCGCCGCTGCAGAGCCACCCAACCGACCAAAATCTCGGCCCGGGTTCACCGCGTACGTCGCACTTTGCGCATTCGCCGGGCTCAGGCGAGGCGAAGCACTCGGCGTCCAGGTCGGAGACATCGACTTCCTCGCCCGAACACTGCGTGTGACTCGCCAGATTCAGCGTGCCAAGACCGCCGACATCGAGGCCGGGAAGAATCTCGTGGAAGCCGTCGCCGGGATCACCGTGCTTACCCGGCCACCGAAGTACGAGTCGGAACGGACGATCTACCTGCCCGACGAGCTGGTCGCGATCCTCGCCGAGCACGTCCGCCAGCACACGCCAGACGGTGAGCCATCACGCTGGCTGTTCGACGAGGGCGGTATTCCCTGGCACGACAACCTTGCCGACTACCGCTGGCGTTCCACCCGCACCGACGCCGGCCTGTCCTTCAAACTCCACGAGCTACGTCACTACTTCGCCAGTGGCCTCATCGCGGCCGGGTGCGATGTCGTGACCGTCCAGCGGGCGATGGGGCACGCGTCGGCCACCACGACGCTGAGCACCTACGCCCACCTGTGGCCGAGCGCCGAGGACAAGACCCGAGCAGCCGCGTCCAGCATGGCAGCTGCTGTGCTCTCCGCGACGACCGCACGATTGGACGCTGCGGCTTCAACGTGACGTAATCGCTGCACGACGCGCGCCTGACTACGCTTGGCACATGACTCGACCCCCTATCGCGCCTGACGCTGGCGATGGGGAGGAGGACGACGACCGGATCGAGCGGTGGGCAGAGAGCCTGAGCCCGGAGGAGCGGGACCGTCTCGTGGCGACAGCCCGTGACGCTGTCAAGCGGATGAGCGACGCGATGGTCGCCAAGATTGACTTCAGCGGCATCGTAAAGACCGAAGCGATGATGAGCGCGGCGATGCGCAATATCCAACTGCCCAAACAGTCGGTTATGCGGTCCTTGATGGAGTCGCAAAGGGCATGGCAGCGCCGAAGCTTCGCCATCAACAGCGACG
>JAKDNC010000557.1 GCA_030452025.1 Nocardioides sp.
GCATCTCTACCGGGCCGAGTCTCGCTGGCTGCGACCGGCGCACGAGATCCGGGTCCTGCTCGGTACGCCGCGCTGGGTCGCGGTCGGCTTCTCTCTCGGGGTCGTTGAGTTGCTCTCGCGCGGCGACGAGACACGAACGGTGGCCCATCTGGGACCCGACCTGCTCGGCGAGGACTGGGATGCCCATGTCGCCCTCGCGAGGCTGTGCAAAGCGCCGGACCGGAAGATCCACGAGGCCCTGATGGACCAGCGCAACCTGGCCGGCATCGGCAATCTCTACGCCAACGAGCTCTGCTTCATCACCGGAGTGCACCCAAGCACGCCGGTGGGTTCGGTCCCCCAACTGGAGAGGATGCTGCAGCGCGCCAAGTCGCTGCTGGAGTCGAACAAGGGGCGGCGGACCCGTACCACCACCGGTCACCTGCGTCACGGGACCCAACTGTGGGTCCATGAGCGTGAAGGTCAGCCGTGCCAACGTTGCGGCGCCACGATCACGCGTTTGCCAATCGGGCCCGCCGGCGAGGAGCGGTCGGCGTACTCCTGTCCGCACTGCCAGCCGGCGCCCTGACTCAGGCGGCGGACGGAACCGCCGGCGCGGGAACGGGCATCGGCGTGGCCGCGATCTCCAGGGTGCGCTCCTGCACGGCAACGGCGTCGCTGACCTCGCGGAGCACGTCCGAGAGCGGCATGTCAAGGGCGTTGCACAACGACGCGAGCAGTTCGGAAGAGGCTTCCTTCTGCCCGCGCTCGATCTCGGAGATGTAGCCGAGACTGACGCGCGCCTCTGCGGAAACCTCGCGCAGGGTCAGGCCGCGACGCATCCGTTGAGTGCGTAGCACCTCGCCGAGCAGTCGACGAAACAGCACCATGTGCGGGTCCTTTCCTCCGTTGTGATGCCCAACGCTACCGGTTGACTGTTTCTTCCCGATCATGGAGATGCTCTGAACACGAAATCCTCCACCACGGCAGGGCCGCGTCCACGGCCGGAGAGCGACCTCGTCCCGGGATCCTGCCACTTCGAGCCGCTCGAGGACGACCCGCGCGCCAGTGATCCGACTCTGCACCGACACTGCGGATACCTTGGCATGCATGGCTTCACAACCGATCGAGGACTACGCCCTTCTGGGAGACCGACACACCGCCGCCCTGGTCGGGCGCAACGGCTCGGTGGACTGGCTCTGTCTGCCCCGCTTCGACTCCGCGGCCTGCTTCGCCGGGCTGCTCGGTGACGATCAGCATGGCCACTGGCAGTTCTGCCCGGTCGAGCCCTACGAGACCTCACGCAGATACGTCGGGGACTCGGCCGCCCTGGTGACCACCTTCACCACGGCGTCGGGCCAGGTGAGGTTGCTCGACGTCATGCCGGTCGGTGACGGTCGCGCCGACCTGGTGCGGAGCCTCGAGGGCATCCACGGAACCGTGCGGATGCGCCACGAGTGGGTCGTGCGTTTCGACTACGGCAAGGTCCGTCCTTGGATCCACCGGGCGAAGTTGCGTGAGCACACGGTGATCGTCGCGATTGCCGGCCCGGACAAGCTGGTGCTCCGTGGTCCGCGCCTGCCACACGCCGACGACGGACGCCACGTCGACGAGTTCGACGTGCACGAGGGGCAGCACATGACGTTCTCGACGACGTGGTGCCCGTCATACGAGGACATCCCGGACGCGATCGATGAGCGTGCCGAGATCCAGGAGACCATCCAGGAGAGCGAGAGATGGGCAACTCTGTGCCGGACCGACGTACCCCACCGCAACATCGTGGTCCGCTCGCTGCTGACGTTGCGGCTGCTCACCCACGTCCTCACCGGCGGAATCGTCGCCGCCCCGACCACCTCCCTGCCCGAGGACTTCGGCGGCGAGCGGAACTGGGACTACCGGTTCTGCTGGCTACGTGACGCCTCGCTGACCCTCGAGTCGCTGGTCACCGCCGGCTACACCGAGGAGGCCCGGGTGTGGCGCGGCTGGTTGCTGCGCGCCGTGGCGGGCGACCCGGAGGACCTGCAGATCATGTACACCGTCGACGGCGGGCGGCAGCTTCCCGAGCGTGAGCTCGACCACCTTCCCGGATACGCCGACTCCAGTCCCGTGCGGATCGGCAACGGTGCCGTCAACCAGCGGCAGAGCGACGTGCTCGGCGAGGTCATGGTCGCGCTGCACCGTGCCCGGGGCGTGGGACTGGACCTCGACCACGACTCATGGGCGCTGCAACGTGCGCTCGTCGACAACCTCGCCGAGCACTGGCAGGAGGCCGACAACGGTCTGTGGGAGATCCGCGGTCCGTTGCACCACTTCACCCACTCGAGGGCGATGGTGTGGGCGGCGTTCGACCGCGCGGTGAAGACCGTCGAGGAACACGGGGTCGAGGGCCCGGTGGACAAGTGGCGCGAGATCCGTGACGCAGTGCGCGCCGAGGTGCTTGAGCACGGCTTCTCGACCGAACGGAACAGCTTCACCCAGCACTACGACACCACCGAGGTGGACGCGTCGCTGCTGGTGTTGCCCGTGATCGGATTCATCGACGGTGACGACCCCAAGATGCTGGGCACACTGGACGCCATCGAGAACGACCTGATGCGCGGTGGCCTGCTGCTGCGCTACCGCACCGAGAGCGGGGTGGACGGGCTCTCTGGTGATGAGCACCCGTTCCTGGCCTGCTCGTTCTGGCTGGTCTCCGCCTATGCCGCAGCGGGGCGGATCGAGGACGCGGAGCAGCTGATGGACCGACTGGTCGGGCTGGCCAACGACGTCGGGCTGCTCGCCGAGGAGTACGACGTTGACGGCAAGAGGATGGCGGGGAACTTTCCGCAGGCCTTCAGCCACTTGACGCTGGTCCA
>JAKDNC010000558.1 GCA_030452025.1 Nocardioides sp.
GGTCGCGTCGGTGCCGAGTGCAGCCGCTAGGTGGCGCTGCCGAGCGGAGAGCCCGCCGGGCAGCAGGTCGGAGCTCGCGATGAGGGACGGTGCCTGTTCAGCGCGGAGGATGTTCTCTGCGCGGCGGAGCACGGCGAGGGCGTCGTCACGGTCCGCGGGCCGAGCGAGCATGCCGCGTACGGTGGAGGCTGCGAGGCCGGCGAGAGCATTCAACTGGTCTGCTGCGGGTCCGGTGGCACCGGGGCGCGTCGCACCGCGGTAGGACTCCGGGAGTCGAGCCTCGAGCCTGGCGCCCGCGAGCGCCGCTTCCTGCGGGTGGGCGGCGGCCGCGATGCCGATGTTATCCAGGGCCAGGGTGAGCGGCAGGAGGTCTCTGACCGCACCGCTGTTGATGACGTGCAGAGCGAGATCGCTCCCGGCGCCCAGGCGGCCGGTGAGCCAGCGGAGCACGGCATCGGTGAGGGCGTCACCGCCGTTGCTGCGCAGGGTCGCGAGGCGGGTGGTGAGATCGGGCGCGAGACTCGCTTCGAGCACGGAGGGGGCGTCGAGCTCCCGAGCGGTGATCCCCAGCAGGTGCCGCGTCACGGCGCCGTAGGCGACGTCGCGGCCCAGCACACCGGCGCGGGCGGCGGGCCAGCCGCTGCCCTGGGCGGAGAGGGGTTCGAGGCGCAGCAGGGCCTCTGGGATCGCGGAGCCGCTGGGGCGGGAGTCCTCCAGGAGTGCGCGGTCCAGCCTCGTCGCGCGGAAACGCAGTTTGACGCTCTCCCAGGCGTCCGGACGGTGGAGCCGGTTCTGCGCCAGGCGCGCGAGGAGGCCGGAGCCGAGCTCGTCCTCGTCGCGATCGGTGAGCAGGACCAGCCAGCCTCGGCCGTTCCAGGCGGTGTGCGCATCCCACATGGCGAGCGCCGAGGGGCACCAGAGAACGGTGACGGGCTCTCCGTGCTGGTCGGTGAGGCCGTCAGTGCCGTCGAGCCCGCGGGGTGCCCGGATGCCGAGAACGCGGCTCTCGCTGCCGCGACGTCGCACCGCCTCGATGGTCGCGAGGATCGTGGCCCGCTGGACGGGTGCTGCGGTGGTGGCGAGGCTCATGGGAGCTCCCGCCAGCTGATCTCGATGCTGACGCCCTCGTCCACCTGGGCCTCGATCTCTCGGGTGAGTCCGTCGAGGGCGGCGCCGCCGCGCCAGGTGACGGTGCGGCGGCCGGACCGGCGAGCGGTCTGTGGCTCGGGGGGTCCGTCGGCCGGTACTTCCGGGGCGGGCGCAGCACTTGCGCGTCGGCTCATCCACTGCCAGGCCGCGGCTTCGAAGGCGCTCGTCGCCTTGGCGAGGCCCCGATGCAGCTCATGGCCGGCCAGTGCATCGTCGAGGTCCTGGAGGATGGAGGATGCGGCACGGCCGGCCTCTCCCCCGGATTCCGCACCGTCGACAATCGGACGGAAGCGCGAAGCATCGAGCGCCCGGGCCGCGCTTGCCACGTCGCGGGTGGCGGCCAGGGAACGCCCGAGCTCCTGATCGCTGGCGTCGAAGGACGCGGCGGCGAGGTGCTGAAGGAGGGCGAGTCCCTTGAGCGCAGCGAGGGCGTCGACGAGGGCGGAGCCCTCCTCCGCTGCGGTGAGCCGGGCGCTGACGGTGATGCCGCGCTGGCCTGAGGCCTCCGAGAGGGCGGTGGTCAGGGTGCGGGCGTCCTCGCGCAGTGCGGTCGCCTGCTCCCGGAGCCGCTGGGCGAGGGTGGTGACGTTCGCGGCGGTGAGGTACTGCGGTGCTTCGAGCCCGAAGATCGCCCCGGCGCGGGCGCGGGCGGTGGCCCACTCGTCCTCGCCTGGCATGTCCTGCGGGCGCAACTCCATGTCCCGGGTGAGCTTGCCGGGCTGCGGCTGCGGGATCGAGGCGGTGTACTGGGTCCAGGCGCGCTGGTGGAGGGTCGCCCAGCCGATGATCACGAGATCAGCCACGGCCCGGTCGAGTCCGGCGCCGAGCGGAGTCCTGCGCAGAGCGTCGTACAGCTCTCCCACCGTGACGGTGCCGCCGGAATCTGTGTGCTGGGCACCGAGCTCGCGGGTGATGTCGCGGTCCCAGGTGCCGAAGTAGTTCTGGCCGAACAGGAAGTGCGTCTCGCTCGTGCGACCCACGCGCAGCGGGTCGGTCACTCGCCGCACGGCGCCTACGTTGCCTTCGAGCTGTACCCGGTGGTCGGGGTCGCCGGCGGCGCGGGACATGTGCTCCACGACCGCGTCGAGCTCTCGCACGGTGACGGGCTGGTCGGCGGGGACGAAGGCGGGGTGCTCGGGGTAGGTGGAGTCCCAGGCATCGGCGATGGTCTGGGCGAGGGCCCGGTCGAGTGTGGGCCCGCCCGGAGTGGCTGGAAGGTGAGCGCGATCAAGGGTCCACAGCACTTGGTCGCCGGTGCCGTCGGTGAGGATTCCTGGCTGCGGGCTCGCGGCGCCGTAGGCCTGGAGGATCGCGGCGAGGATCCCGGTGCGGAGCTGATCGTGCTGGCCCTGGAGGATCACCTTGGCCTGGGTGCGGTCCGCTTCGGAGAGGTGGTCGGAGTAGTTGCGCCAGCGGTCCCCGGTCCCGGTGAGCAGGTAGTCGAGGATCACCAGCGTGCGCAGGTCCTTGATGGTCTGGGGCGAGAAGAAGCGCGGCAGCCAGATGAGGGTGCGGGCTTCGACGTGCCGCGCTTGGAGCTCTTCGAGGCGTCGCACGTCGTCGGTGAAGGAGCGGCCGGCCTCGTCGAACGGCAGGTCGATGATGAGTCGCCAGGTGTCGGGGGCGTTGCGGAAGCGGTCCTCGGGCAGCTGCTGCGGGTCCCGCACGTTGCCGAACACAA
>JAKDNC010000559.1 GCA_030452025.1 Nocardioides sp.
TCCGGGCTCGGTTGGGTGACCGCTGAATACGCGATGCTGCCGGCTTCGACGAACACCCGGTCCGCCCGCGAGTCGGTC
Source organism: Nocardioides sp. (assembly GCA_030452025.1). Taxonomy (GTDB): domain Bacteria; phylum Actinomycetota; class Actinomycetes; order Propionibacteriales; family Nocardioidaceae; genus Nocardioides. The sequence goes on from JAKDNC010000559.1 coordinate 79, forward strand.
AAGGGCCGGATCGGCGGTCGCACCCACGAGATCTCGCGCCTGGTCGGCCGCTCGCTGCGCGCGGTCATCGACTACGAGAAGCTCGGCGAGAACACCATCCAGCTCGATTGTGACGTCCTCCAGGCCGACGGTGGGACCCGCACGGCAGCGATCACCGGGGCGTACGTCGCCCTGGCCGATGCCTGCGCCCATCTCGGCGTCAAGGAAGCGCTGATCGGATCGGTCGCTGCTGTCTCCGTTGGCATCATCGACGGTGTCCCGCGTCTCGACCTTCCCTACGAGGAGGACGTGCGCGCGGAGACCGACATGAACATCGTGATGACCGGCACGGGGTCGTTCATCGAGGTCCAGGGGACCGCTGAAGGCGCCCCCTTCGACCGCGCCGAGCTCGACGCGATCCTGGCACTGGGGGAGAAGGGCTGCGCCGACCTGACCCGGATGCAACTCGAGGCTCTCGGTGGCTGAGGTCTTCCTGGCCTCACGCAATCCCAAGAAGCTCGAGGAGATGCAGCGGATCCTCGAACCGCTCGCTCCTGGCGTGCAGGTCCTCGGCCTCGACGACGTCCCGGCCTATGACGAACCGGTCGAGGACCAGCCCGACTTCGCCGGCAACGCGCTGCTGAAGGCGCGTGCCGCGGTCGCGGCCACTGGCCTGCCGTCGCTAGCCGACGACTCGGGCCTGTGCGTCGACGCGCTCAACGGGATGCCCGGGGTGCTCTCCGCCCGCTGGGGTGGGCCACCGAAGTCGGACGAGCGCAACAACACCCTGCTCCTCGCCCAGCTCTGCGATGTGCCGGACGAGCGTCGTGCCGCTCATTTCACCTGCGCGGTCGCCTTCTGTCGGCCGGACCGGGACGGCGACGCGGCCGAGGTCGTCGTACACGGACAGATGACCGGGCGCGTCCTGCGTGAGGTGCGTGGCACCGGTGGCTTCGGGTATGACGTGCTCTTCGCGGCGGACGGGTACGACGTGACCACGGCAGAGCTCTCCCGGGAGGACAAGGACGCGATCTCCCACCGGGGCAGGGCCCTGCGCGAGATCGCCCCGTCAGTCGTGGACGGTCTCCGCCGCGGGTGAGCCCAGCCGCCGGGTGAGGATCGATCCCCAGAGCGCGGCGAAGGCGAACATGAACAGGCTGTAGACCGCTGCCGGCACCGAGACCTCCACGTTGTCCAGGATCTCCACCGCGATGAAGATGGCCAGCGTGCCGTTGTGCACGCCGATCTCCATCGACGACGCGATCGCCTGGGCGTCCCGGACCCCGAAGGCGCGGGGGATGTAGTAGCCGAGGGTCAGACTCAACGCACAGAAGAGTCCAGTGGCGAGACCGACCTGGCCGAGGTAGTCGGCGATGTTGTCACGTTGGTCGATGAGGATGCCGAGGACGAGGACGGCCAGCACGGTCGCCGACCCGATCCGTACAGGCCTGTCCATGGTGGCCGCGAAGCCGGGCAGCCGGTCGCGGACAAGCATGCCGATCCCCACCGGAACGAGGATGATGGCGAAGATCTTCACCACCTCGATGAACGGCATCGCGACGGTGTTTCCACGGTCGTAGTAGGCGATCGTCAGGTTCGTGATCAGGGGAAGTGTTGCGACGGCGACGACAGAGTTGATCGCGGTGAGCGTGATGTTGAGCGCGACATCGCCGTGGAAGAGGTGGCTGAACAGGTTGGCCGTGGTGCCACCGGGCGATGCGGCCAACAGCATCATGCCGATGGCGAGCAGTGGCGGCAGGTCGAGGACGAGCACGAGTCCGAAGCAGATCACCGGCAGGATCAGCAACTGACACAACAGGGCCACTGCCACGGCCCGTGGGTGGCTGCCCACGCGCCTGAAGTCGGCCACGGTCAGGCTCAGCCCCAGCCCGAACATGATCAGCGCGAGCGCAAGCGGCAGGCCGACGGTGGTGAGCGCGGAGTCCATGACGGGACTGTAGTGGTGGTTCCGCGTCCGGGGGTCGAAATGATGAACGGCGGCCCGGAACCGGGCCGCCGTTCATCATTTGCTGGTCAGGGGCTCACTGCCAGTCCCAGGAGTCGGAGACTTCCTCGAACTTCTCCATCGCAGCGTCTTCGTTGTCGGTGGTGCTGCTGATCGTGACTGCGACGACGGAGTCGTTCTTGATCGTCAGGTAGCCGATCTGGACGATGTCGACCCCACCCTCGTTGGTCCGCTCGAGGCGGACGCCGATCGCTTCCGTGCCGCCGATCTCGCCGTTGCCGATGTCGCGGGCCGTGCTGCCGGTGGATGTCTCGAGGTTGCTCTTCCAGGTGGCGCGGGCCGCTTCCGGGTCGGTCTCGCCGCCGGCCGGCCCGGCCTCGACGATGATGTTGGCGTTCGAACCGGAGATCGAGCTGCCGGCTGCGATCGCCGAGTCGACCGAGGCCTGCTGGCCGGAGACCTCGGAGGTCACGTCGCTCCACCCGTCGGGAACGGTGAAGGTGTAGCTGCTGCCGGAGATCGTGTCGCCGGTGGGCTCGCTGGACTCGGTGGGCTCGGCGGACTCGGTGGGAGTCGGGTCCTCGGTCTTGCTCGACTCATCCTCCTTGGACTTGTCATCGGAGGAGTCGTCGTCACCACCGAGCGTGAGCACCAACGCCACCGCGACACCGACGATCAGCAGGAGGACGACACCGATGATCGCGAACAGACCGGCCCGGGACTGCTTCGGTGGCTCGCCGGGTCCACCCGGGCCGTACCCGGGGCCGCCGGGTCCACTCGGGCCGTACCCGGGGCCGCCGGGT